>NZ_VXCT01000010.1:0-120758 GCF_052850535.1 Shewanella sp. 1180_01 | reverse complement strand
GATAGCTTTCGTTTTTAAGAGAAACGTGCACGGCTTCAAAGGGACGGTTTTTTACAATTTTATTATTTAGTTCACTGTTTTTTATGAAGTTATATTGATCTCCTGTAATATCAATTGCAACTTCGTCAATTTCTAACCAATAGTGCGTTATTTGATCGCCTATCCCAGTAGCAGCACTAACGCCCTTCACTTCAAGCTGCGGCCATACCTCAAGAAAATGATAAGACAAAAGCATCGATGATAATTTGCAACTCATAATAGGGAAACAATCAATCACAAGTTTCATGTTCGATTTTTCACACTTATCAATTAATCCTCGGAGCTTAAATGCTTCTTCTTTTATTTCGTTAATTGTTGGCAAAGCTCTCATTTCCTTAATGACACACATTATTTTTATAGTACGCATGTGCACTTATATTGTAAGAGCCGTGACACACTGCTCTCACGGTTGTCGAAACCATTACCTACACCTTTAAAAATAAACCATTGACTATAAATGTAATGCATTGATTTTATGTATAAAGATAGCTATTCATGTACAAGAATAAGGTTGTGGTTGCAAAAAATAATATTAAAAAATTAGGCTTGGCAAATCATTGATGCTTGGGGAGATTGTCTAGCTAACAGGATACTCTATGATTAACTGGATTAAGCACTGACATGGAAGTGACCGTTGACGGCATGGATGCCGTCGTCGAGCCTATAGGGACATATTTACGGCGAGTCACTGGAATGACAGTGCTTAATCATTCCTCGTCACAGGACAAGTATGATGCAGCGTTAACGCTCTAGTACTCCACATCCAGACTCAATCAATGCCAGCTTTTGACTGCGGCTTAGCTTTTTAACTGCAATCTCACGACGTAGTGCATCACCCTGACAACCAACCTGCTCTTGATACATCAGCGTTAATGGACCTTTACCGCGCAGATACTTAGCGGATTTGATTCCACCCGATTGATGCTCGCTAAAGCGTCGCGCTACGTCGGTGGTGACACCTGTGTATAAATGCCCGTTGGCGCAGCGGACTAGATACAAATACCAGAGGGGTGCTGATTTTATGGGTGTAGGCTTCTGTGGTGCAGGATTTAATGGTACGGGATTCAGCGAAGCTTCTGTCACTGCATCTTTGGTAGCGACAGCGCTAGCCACTGGGGCAAGTGTGTCTGCCACCAGTGACTCATGTTGCTGTAAAGCGCCTCTGTCAGTATTGCCTAGGCTGACGGCTGAGCCAGTCACTTGCGAATAACCTACTTCGCCATACCTAATAGTCTCAAGAAGAAGGCATATTCTTGGGCTGTGTCTTGGTACTGACGATAACGACCACTCTTACCGCCGTGGCCAGCTTCCATATCCACATTGAATAACAACACCTTATCATCCATCTTGTACCACTTATTCTGTACATCGCGCAGTTTAGCGACCCACTTGGCGGGTTCAAAATACTGCACTTGTGAATCATGCAAACCCGTCGTCACTAACATGTGTGGGTATTCTTGCTCGGTGACATTGTCGTAGGGCGAGTAACTCAGCATGTAATCGAAATAGGTTTTCTCGTTCGGATTGCCCCACTCGTCGTACTCATTGGTGGTCAGCGGAATCGACTCGTCCAGCATAGTCGTCACCACATCAACAAACGGCACATGGGCGGCGATGGCAAAATACTTGTCCGGCGCTTGGTTAGCAATCGCGCCCATTAGCAAACCACCCGCGCTGCCGCCAGAGGCAACAACCTTGTTTTTGTCGCCATAACCTTGCGCCGTTAATGCCGTTGTTACGTCAATAAAATCATTGAAGGTATTTTGCTTATTCAACAGCTTACCGTCGTCATACCAAGGGCGACCGAGCATTTCTGAGCCGCGCACATGGGCGATGGCATACACAAAACCGCGATCGAGCAGACTGATAACAGATGAAGAAAAATCGGGTTCAACTGTGTAACCGTAAGATCCATAACCGTATTGATACAGAGGGTTAGTGCCATCTTTCTTGAATTTATCTTTACGATACACCAAAGAAACCGGCACTTTCACACCATCACGGGCGGTAATAAACACACGTTCGGCACGATATTGGCTGGCATCGAAGCCGCCTAAGACTTGATCTTGTTTCAATAAATCCCGTCTATCGGGATTCACTAGCGAATATTCGTATACGGCTTCTGGCGTTGTCAGGCTAGAGTAGAAAATGCGTAACTTATTGCTGTCTTGCTGAGAATTAACATCTAAACCCATCACATAGGCAGGCTCATCAAAGCTCAGTTCGAAAGGCTTTTGACCATTGAACGGCATCACTTTAATGCGCGTCAGGCCATTTTCGCGGGTCTGAATAATCAGATAATCCTTGAGCACTAACTCATCTTCAATACGGGCATTGGGGTTATGCGCAACCACTTCTTGCCACTTAGATTTGTCCGCCGAATCTTTGATGGCAACTTTCATCAAACGGAAGTTAGTCGCCTGCCAGTTGGTGAGAATGTAATAAGTATCACCCAGCTTAGACAGGCTGTATTCGTGGCCTTCTTCCCGCGCTAACACTGGCTTGAATAAACCCAAAGGTTCGCTGGCATCGAGCACTGACACTTCGCTCGTGGTGGTGCTCTCTTGGAACAACACAATTTGCGACTCATCTAAGGTTTTGCCCAGCGAGATATAAAAAGAATCGTCTTGTTCTTCATACACTAACACATCGCTCGACTGCTTAGTGCCCAGCTCATGGCGATACACTTGGTAACCAAGTAAGGTCTGCAAATCTTTGGCGATATAGAACACATGTTTGTTGTCGTTCGCCCACACTACGCGACCTTCGGTGTTTTCAAGCACGTCGACGATCATGTCGCCCGAGGCCAAATCTTTAAAATAGATGTGATATACACGGCGGCTGAGGACATCTTCACCAAAGGCCAACATGGTTTCATCTGGGCTGACACTCGCGCCGCCTAAGCCATAAAACTCATGGCCCTTAGCTCGCTCGTTCACATCCAGCATCACTTGCTCAACGCCATCGGCGCCCTTACGGCTGATTAACGGATATTCGCCGCCTTCTTTATAACGACTGTAATAGCTGTGCTGGTGCCATTGGTAGGGCACGCTCGACTCATCGGCGACTAAGCGCTCAGTTAACTCTTTAAAAAGGCCATCTTGCAGCGGCTTTAAGGGTTTGAAATAAGCCGCAGTGTAGCGATTCTCAGCTTCGAGATGGGCCAACACTTTAGGATCTTTGCGCTCATCATCACGCAGCCAATAGTAATCATCGGTACGGGTTACGCCATGTAAAGTCATCACATGGGGGATTTTTTCAGCAACTGGGGCGAGTACTTGCCCTTTTGAGGTCGAACAACCGGATAACAACATGGCAATACCTAAAGTTAGCAGCAGAGATCGCATTTATACGTCCTTGTGACGTCCATAACGACCGTCGCAGAATGCAACGGCAAATAAATTAGCATGATAGTGGTCAGGTGTGCACTAGCGCAAACATTGAACGCGAGAAGTTGCCATTCGCGGTAAATAAGAGCAACATAACGGCGTTTTTGAGCGCAAACAGCTCAAAAGCAAATTCTCAGGGCGGGGTGAAACTCCCCACCGGCGGTAAATGGGTAACGGCTAAGTGATTATTTTACTGAGCCCCCCAAAGCCCGCGAGCGCCCGAAATCACTTTCGGGGTCAGCAGATCTGGTGCCTTAGATTTTGCCTAGTGCAAAACTGACTATTCCAGAGCCGACGGTAATGGACTGTTTGCTTTAATGGCGACAGTGCTGAGTCCGGATGGAAGAGAATGTAAGACAACACCTTGTAGTATTTAAGTGCAACGCGCTTATGTATTGCAGTGTTAGCCTCATGTTTTGCAATAACTTCACCCCAAAGTGAAGTGATATTGCTACAGCAAAATCGAGCCATTAGGTTTGATTTGGTTGTATTTCTGCACGCCCTGATTCTGGATATTCCAATGTCGTATTTTTTAAGGATATTAACCATGAATCAGTCTTTACTTGCTCCTTTTGGTACTGCTATCGAACGCGTTGAAGCGGGTCTTAATGCCCTGCGTCAAGGCCAAGGTGTGTTAGTTGTCGATGACGAAGATAGAGAAAACGAAGGCGATTTAATTTTCGCTGCCGAGACACTGACGAACGCCCAAATGGCCATGCTCATCCGCGAATGTAGCGGTATTGTTTGCCTATGTTTACCCGATGAAAAAATCAAAGCCCTCGAACTGCCTGCGATGGTCGAGCACAACTCGAGCCAATACGGCACGGCATTTACTGTGAGTATTGAAGCGACTGTCGGTGTAACGACTGGGGTTTCTGCCGCTGACCGCGTGACCACCATTAAAGCCGCGATTGCCGACAACGCTAAGCCAAGCGATCTCGCTCGCCCTGGCCATGTGTATCCACTTCGCGCCCAACCGGGCGGCGTGTTAACTCGCCGCGGCCATACCGAAGGCACGATCGATTTAGTGCAACTCGCTGGCTTAAAACCCGCAGGTGTATTGTGTGAAGTCACTAACCCAGACGGTACTATGGCGCGTTTACCCGAAATTATCGCCTTCGGCGCACTGCACAATATGCCAGTGCTGACGATTGAAGACATAGTGGTCTACCGTAAATCGCTACTGGCGAAGGTCGGTTAAGTCAGACCTCAATGGCCTAAACTTAGGTCATTAGCTAAAAAATAAAGGACGTTTCGCTGCGGCAAACGTCCTTTTTATTGGGTGTTATTTGCAGCCCAACTTCGCCTATCCCACTTTTTATATCTTCCCTAAATCACTGCCCATGGAACATGAAATAAAGTCATTCTTTCGAATAATAAAAACTGCCTCACATCACAGACAAATGAAATGTTTGTTTGATAGGCACAAAATATGCTAATAAAAATAGTTATTTAGCTCGATATATAACAATTTGCTTAATTTCGTGACCTAGATTAGATATCCATAAACTAAAGGTCGCGGTGACTGGCCGCCTATGTTAAATATTCTCACCCTGTGCCTAGTTCCATTTTCAACTCAAGTTCAACGTGATGACGTTGAATTTCTTTTTTTTGACTAGGCGAACGAGTGGAGTGATCTTTAATGCCGTCAGCGCTACACCACCTTAGTTTGAAGCAAAAGCTCATTCTATTTTCGCTTGTCCCCTTGTTGATGATGAGTTTTTTTATCCTGACGCGCATGCATGGCTTAATAAATGAATCACACTCGGCCAAACACAACCATCTTGCGGTGCAGGCGACGGTACACATCACCGAATTACTGTATCAGTTGCAGAACGAATATGGTCTGAGCACCAACCAACTGCCTACCGATAACGCGCTAGTCACGCAACAACAGGCGACCTCCAAAGCTCTCGATACGTTACTTAATAGCGAACCTTTAGCCCACCTCAGTGAGTCGCTCGATCCTAAGAGTATTGAAGCCAGTCAGATGAACGCATTATTAGATGCCATCACACTCACAGGCCACAGACTCGCCAACGCACGTCAAACTCTTGCGAGCGAAACACAAGGCTCGTTTAGTGATCTCTATAGTCAACTGCACACTCAGCTATTACAGCTCATTCAACTATTGCAGTTACAAACCAACGAAATCAGCCAATCCCGCGCCTATACCGATTTAATAAACTTGCTGATGGTGCAAGAACTCGCCGTAAAAGAACGTAGCGCGATCAATCATTTGCTGCTCAGCGACTCACTCAATCTGAATGATTACCGCACCATAAGCTCCTTCATGTATGAATATGGCCGAGCTTTGATGCACGCGAGCAGTGCCGCGATTTCCGATAGAAAATCGTTACTGAAAAACCTGCAAGATTCGCCAGAGAATCAACGTATTCTGCAAATTAGCCAACAAATCGAGCAGCAAACCCGCATTAGCGCACTGGCACAAAATATTAATGCCAACTTAGGTTACGGTGGCTTAATGGGGAGTTTTCAGGACTATCTGCTAAAGGGCGATGACGTTTCACTGCAAAAATTTAATAGCGCGCTGGCGACGATTCACCTCAACTTAGATGAACTCAATCACGAGACCCGCTTTCTTCCCAAATTTAAGCCAGCGCTGAAAACCATTGAGGACAGCATAGATCAATACCAATTCAGTATGGCCAAGCTGCTGCAATTGAAGCAGCAAGGCTTGCCGATGGTGGAGATCAACGCCATCGCGCAAGTCCCAGCCAGTGAGGACAGGTTAAGCCAAGCGATGACACAGCTGCTAATGCCGCCACATCCGATTGACAGCCAAAAATGGTGGGCGCTCACCACCCAGCGTATTGAACAACTGCATCAACTCGCCAAAGACATCACCCAAACCATGGCGCAACAGAGCGAGTATCAACAAAACCAAGCCCTGACTTTCCTCGGCCTGTACTTGTTATCAGCGCTGTTCACCGCAACCGTTACACTCTGGCTCGGACAGAAGATCATTCGCAACTTTATGGATAAAATAACTAAGATTGCCAATGACATGCAGCAAATGGCGGAAGATCCTAAGTTCAATATCAATATCCGCGTTTCAGGTACTGATGAACTTGCTCGCATGGCCCGTGCCATGAACCGGATGATCAGCGAACGGCAGAAGGCGAACCATGCCCTTACCCGCGCCGCTGCGGTATTTGACTATTCTGCCGAGGGCATAATGGTGACTGATGCCGATAACCATATCGAACTGGTCAATCCGGCTTTCTGCAATATTACTGGCTATACATTGGAAGAGGTGAAAGGCCGCAGCCCATCCATCCTCAGTTCTAGCCGCCATTCGCAGCACTTTTACACCACCATGTGGGAGTCGCTGCAAACGGAAGGAAAATGGGAGGGTGAGGTTTGGAATAAGCGTAAAAATGGCCAAGTGTATCCCGAGTATCTAGCCATTACAGTGGTGCGAAATGAGCAAGGACAAATAATCCAACACATTGGTTTATTTATGGATATCAGTAAACGTAAACAATATGAGCAAGATCTTTGGTATCAAGCCAACTTCGATGCGTTAACGGGGCTGCCTAATCGTAAGTTGTTTAATGAGCGCCTGCAGCACGAAATCCATGTGGCGCAGCATGACTCACGCAAACTGGCAATTCTGCTGATTGACTTAGACCAATTCAAATACATCAACGATGTACAAGGCCATGCCACGGGCGACTTATTACTTAAAGATGTGGCCAAACGCTTAGAAGGCATTGCGGGTAAAACCGACTTTATTGCCCGCATCGGGGGTGATGAATTTGTGCTTATATTGCCGCGACTGACTAACGAACTCGCCATCGAACACATGGCAACGCGTATTATCGAAACCTTGGGCATGCCGTTTGACTTAAATGACCGCGAGATCCAGATTTCGGCCAGCTTTGGTATCGGCGTCTATCCCGAAGATGGCCTCGATGTCAGCTCACTCACCCGCAATACCGAAACCGCCATGTATCAAGCCAAAGACGCGGGACGGAATAACTTCAAATACTTCACCGCGGGCATGAATCAAGCCATGTTCGCCCGGATGGAATTAGAGCAACGCCTGCGCCGCGCCGTGGCACAAAATGAATTTGCCCTGCATTATCAACCCATAGTGGATATGCAAACTGGAGTGGTCTGCAGCGTCGAAGCCCTTATCCGCTGGCAAGACCCCGACTTTGGCCTGATCCCACCGGATCAATTTATCCCGCTGGCCGAAGAAACCGGACTGATAGAACCTATGGGCGAATGGGTGCTCAACCAAGCCATGCATGATCTCAGGCAGTGGCAGAAAAGTGGCTTAAAAATCAATGTTGCGATTAATGTTTCCGGTCGCCAATGTATCAACACCCGTGGCATGGGATTCGACCAAGTGCTGCAGGAATGCTTTAACCGCCACCATGTGAACCCGCGCAATGTGCATATTGAGATCACTGAGAGCATGCTGATGGGCGATGCCAGCCATTGCTTGAGCACGCTCGAATCGATTCGCCATTTAGGCTCGCAAATCTATATCGATGATTTCGGTACAGGTTATTCTTCCCTGAGTTATTTGAAAAAATTCCCTATTTCAGTGATTAAAATCGATCGTAGCTTTGTGGAAAATGCCCTCGAAAGTAACGCTAATGCTAACTTAGTCAAAGCCATTGTCATGATGGGGCAAAGCCTCGAAATGGAGTTAGTGGCCGAAGGCATAGAAACCGAAGCCCAGTGGCACTTTCTGCGGGATTTAGGTTGCCACTTCGCCCAAGGATATTTGATCTCTAAACCGCTGCCCTTCGACGAGATCACGCCCTTGCTGCACATCAAGCACACAGCACTGCTCAATCATGATTACCAAGATAGTTGTGTGAATATCTAAGATGCTGAAAGCTAGCAACTAATAGCAAAAAGAATTGAAGAATAAATAGCAAAAAAGCAGCCTAGGCTGCTTTTTTGTGGCGAATAAAACGAGCTTAAGCCTGTGGTTGGCCTTGACCGTTCATTATGCTTTCGCCGCCCTTAGAGGCTAACTTAGCTAAATCTTTATCGATAAAGAACAGTGCCTTACCATCTTCACCCACTAAACGTATCTTATCGACAATCGACTTGAACAGCTTTTCTTCTTCGTGCTGCTCGGCCACATACCATTGCAGGAAATTAAAGGTTGAGTAGTCTTGATTCGAAAAGGCGGCATGGGCCAAGGCATTGATCTGACTGGTGATCAACTGCTCATGCTCATAGGTAAGTTCGAACAGAGCCAGTAAAGAACTAAACTGTGACTGCGGCGCTTCGATCGCCCCTAACAAAGGTAAGCCACCGGTTTCACTCACATAAGTGAACAGACGACGCATATGGCCCATCTCTTCGTCCGCGTGCTCACGCATAAACTTAGCTGCACCTTCAAATCCCTGATCTTCACACCATGCGCTCATTTGCAGGTATAAATTTGAGGAGAAGAACTCCATATTAATTTGTTCATTCAACTTTTCGATCATAGTGGCTGACAGCATAGTAAATCCTCTTTTGCATTCGAACTGAATCATGGGGCACATTGTCATCAAGGGGGTCGACAAAAGCAACAAAATTTACCTTTAGATTTTTAGCTAAGTTAATGATTCATTGATAAAAATGATTTTCATTTGTCCAGCGACTCGCGTTCAGCCTTCGACTTAGCTGCGCAAATTGCGTTACTTATTGCTAGGTTATCATCCAAAGTGGCAGGAAAAACTGACTGGCCTATCACAGAAACTCACATGCAAATCATAGCCATCGCCGATCACCGTGGCATAATAGCCAATCATAGTCAGGTGGAAATTCATTCAGCGTCATCACGACCCATTGCATATAAGGCAGACCCTCATGTCCGTAAAAGCCGATCCTTGTTCGCAACCTAGCTTAATGCATCCAGATCAAGCTATTCCCCTTTTGCTCGAACAAGTTAGCCCAGTGTCAGACACCGAAGTCGTATTGCTTCCCCATGCCCTTGGCCGCGTCCTTGCGGAAGATCTCGCTTCCTGTATAGACCTGCCACCCTTCGACAACTCCTCCATGGACGGTTACGCCTTCCGTTTTGTCGACTTGAATACGCAAACCAATCACACCTCATTACGCCTTATCGGCAGTTCGTTCGCCGGCCATGGTTTTGAAGGTGAAGCTAAACCTAATACCTGCATACGGATCATGACGGGCGCGCCCGTGCCTGCGGGTTATGACACAGTGCAGATGCAGGAAGAAGCCGAAGTTGAAGGTGAGATTATTCATATTCGCCATCCTAAGGCGCAAGGTGCCAATGTGCGTTGCCGTGGCGAAGAGCTGACCCAAGGCACTAAGGTGCTCACTGCTGGTATTCAAATTGGCGCTGCCGAACTCGGCGTATTGGCCACTATTGGTATCAGCCAAGTGCGAGTCTATCGTCAACTTAAGGTGGCGTTTTTCTCCACGGGTGACGAACTGCGTCCTGTTGGCAGCGAACTCGCGCCGGGGCAAATTTACGATTCAAACCGTTACTCGATTCAAGGTTTACTCAGCCGCGCTAATGTGGAATGGCTTGATTTAGGCGTAATAGCCGATGATCCTGAAGCCATACGTCAGGCATTTCGCCAAGCCGCCAGCCAAGCAGACATGGTGTTGACCTCGGGCGGCGTGTCGGTCGGCGAAGCGGATTTCACGAAACAAATTCTCGATGAAGAAGGCAAAATCACCTTCTGGAAACTCGCCATCAAACCAGGCAAGCCCTTCGCCATGGGAAAAATTGGCAAGGCGGTATTCTGTGGTTTACCGGGGAATCCCGTGTCTTCTATGGTGACGTTTTATAAGCTCGTTTGGCCTATCCTGAACAAGATGCAAGGTTTAACCCCAGTCGAGCCTTTGATGTTAGACGCCACACTCACCACACCGGTGCGTAAACAACCGGGCCGTGTCGAATATCAACGGGGCATTTTAAGCCGTAATGCACAGGGCAAACTCGAGGTTGCCATTACTGGTAGCCAAGGTTCAGGTATGTTGACCTCAATGAGCCTAGCGAACTGTTTCGTTTTATTGGAACAATTCCAAGGGGATACTGACGCTGGCACGCAAGTGACGGTCGAGCCCTTTAACAGCGTGCTCTGCTAGGAAAATATCCATGAATGTGCCTGACGATATTCTCAGCGACAGCGAACTCTTAAGATACAGCCGTCAGATCTCCATCAAAGCCATGGATATCGACGGCCAAGAACACCTAAAACAAGCGAAAGTGTTGATGATAGGTGCAGGCGGATTAGGCTGCGCCGCCAGCCAATACCTCACTGTTGCGGGGATTGGCGAGCTGACCTTGGTCGATTTTGATCACGTTGAACTCTCTAACCTGCAGCGCCAAGTGCTGCATCAAGATGCCAATGTCGGCCAGCCAAAAGTCGAATCGGCCAAACAGAGCCTGAGTCAGCTCAATCCCTTTATTAAGATCAACATTATCAATGCAGTATTAGATGATCATGAGATTGACGTCCTTGTCGCCAATCACAATCTAGTGCTCGACTGCACCGATAATGTCAGTGTGCGCGAACAACTCAACCTCAGCTGTTTTAAGCATAAAGTGCCCTTAGTCTCCGCAGCGGCAATTCGGATGGAAGGCATGGTCACAGTGTTCGATTATCACAGCGAAACACCTTGTTATCATTGCTTTAGCGCCCTATTTGGCGAGCAACAACTCAGCTGTGTCGAGTCGGGCATCCTAGCCCCTGTGGTCGGCATGATAGGTTGTTTACAGGCGGTTGAAGCCATCAAGGTCATCACTGGTATGGGTAAAACCTTAGCGGGCCGCATGTTGATGATCGATGCGATGACGATGGAGTTTCGTGAGATGAAACTCCCGAAACACGCCAACTGCAGTGTCTGTGGTACTCAGGCTTAAGATATTCTCGCTTGAAAAACGGCTTTACTTGCCTTAAGTTAGCCCGACGCTGGTGAGGCTGAACGACCAGTTAACATAAGGAAATCACAAGGAGGAAATCACAAGGAAAACATATGGATTCGGAAAACAGTGTATTTGATCGCATGACCACAGACGATCCCATCGTTGGCGCAGGTATGTACAACCTCGTTATCGGCCTCACGCTGATTTGGGGGTTTGCGGTTAACTATTGGATGGTCACCAATATCGACCCAGAAGCGATTGCCAGCGTTAATCCTTGGATTTTCTTTATCGGCTATTTTGCCTCCTGTTTTTTTGGGATTTATCTGTTTCAAAAATCGAGCAATCCCGTCGTCAGCTTTATTGGCTACAACTTTGTAGTCGTCCCCTTCGGCTTGATTATCAATATGGTAGTCAGTCAATACGACCCTGAGTTAGTGACAGAAGCCATTCGCATTACTGGCTTAGTAACCATTGCCATGATGTGTCTAGGCACACTCTTTCCCGCCTTTTTCCAGAAAATTGCCGGTGCACTCACGATTGCTTTGGTGCTCGTCATCGTCGTCGAGCTGATTGAAGTGTTTATCTTTAATACTCACCACGGGATTTTAGATTGGATCGTCGTGCTGTTTTTCTGCGGGTATATAGGTTACGACTGGGGACGGGCGAATCAAATTCCGAAAACCATAGATAATGCCATCGATAGCGCAGCCGCTTTGTATATGGATATCATCAACTTATTCCTACGCATTCTGCGAATTTTAGGGCGTAAATAAGTCACCAAGGAGTGTCTATGAAAGGCCTATTACCGTTTACTGCAACTTTACTGCTGGCAACTGCGGCACTCGTGGGTTGCAGCGAAGCTGAAAAACCTGCTGCGCAAGTTAAGATTGCTAATCCCGCCTCTGAGTATTGCATCTCCCAGGGTGGTAGCTTGGCAATAGAGAAAACCGCCGAAGGTGAGCATGGCATCTGTACCTTGCCAAACGATGAAGCCATGGAAGAGTGGGCGTTATTCCGCCGTGATCATCAGGAAGAAAAGCCCCAGTAACAGTGGTTCTTTTACCTTTAAAAAAACAGGCGCCAATAATGGCGCCTGTTTTGTTATTAAGTAAACTGAAAACCTTAATTAGCTAAGTGTTCAGCGCGCCAGATTTTGCGCTTAGCGGCCGACTGAAAGCTCCACGCTAAAACCCGCGTAATTTTATTGCCTTGCTGCATTTCAATCGTCTTCACTGTATCAACGTTCAACTGTGCTAAGGCTTGATAACAAGGTTTCAGGTTTTCTTGCTTCGACACTAGGCTAGTGAACCACAGACATTGCTCTGCAAACATCTGACTCTCACGGATCATAGTCGCCAAAAACTGTCGCTCTCCGCCTTGGCACCAAAGCTCTGCCGCTTGGCCGCCGAAATTCAGCTTAGGTGCAGCCTTTACTGAGCTCCCCCGATTAAGCTGTAGATTATTCACCTTACGCCTTGTACCTTCGCTCGCTTCGGCCATAGAGGCATGAAATGGAGGATTACACAGGGTGAGCTCAAAACGCTCTTCGGCTTGGATTACTCCCTTGAAGACCGCCTTGTCATCTGGCTGTAATCGTAAGCTTATCCGCCCTTGCAGCGCTGGGTTTTGCTCGATAATACTCTGCACATTGGTGAGAGAATGGGCATTGATATCCGAGGCAACAAATTGCCAACCATACACTTGGCGGCCCAATATGGGATAAATGCCGTTCGCGCCTGTGCCAATATCTAATACCCTCGCCTTACTTATGGCACATGACTTATCGCCTTCGGCTAACAGATCTGCCACGTAATGCACATAATCGACGCGACCGGGGATAGGAGGACAAAGTGCGCCCTGAGGAATATCCCAAGAACCAATTCCATAGTGATGTTTGAGTAGCGCCGCATTGAGGGTTTTAACTGCCAGCGGGTCGGCAAAATCTATCGATAGCGCGCCATAGGGCGTGGGCCGCACAAAGGTTTTCAGCTGAGGAAATGCACTGATTAGCGACGGAAAATCATAGCCATTCAAGTGGGCGTTACGCGGATGCAGGGCTTTTTTGATTTCAGCTCTGGGTTTGTCTTTGCTTGGCTTTGCTCTGCCTTTACCTTCAGGTTTAGCCTGCTTGGGTGCTTTTGCTTTTTGGCGGGGGTTCGCTGCGCGGGTTGCGGTTTTCGCAGTCGCTGATGGAACGGATTTCACGGCAGGTTTTGACATAGCAGCTCTTGGAACGCAGTGGGCCGACATCAGTCAGCCCATAAAATAAGACAATGAATTAATCGTACAAATAAGAGGTAAAGAGTAAGTTTACAATCAAGGCTTTACCCGCTTCTTGAGTGAGCAGATTATTGACCATATCGAAGCACTCACGACGGATTTCTTCACGGCCAGTGAGTGACTTAATCTTTTCTTCTGATTGATTGCCCAATACTTCAACAATCGCGGCGCGTAATAGCGGATCGTGACGCTCAACGGTGACCAAATCATCTGGGCTCTTAACCATTAACTCGACGCTGATCTTCACAAAACCTAATTTCTTACGGTTAGAAATGTAGTTAGTGACGATTTCAGGCTCAAAACCATAGTAGGCGTACTCACCCGTAGGCGTCGCTGCAGGTGCCGCTTCTTTTTCATCGGCCGCATAAACACTGAAAACACTGGTAAACAGGATCAGACAGACTGAGAGTAATTTTTTCATAGCGGCTTACGGCTCCCTAAAAACAATAATGGTAATGGAAGAAACTTCCCAATCTATCTGCTCGCGTCGCGACATGCTAGACTGCCGACGTTTGCCTATATTGTAACGAGTATTTAATGAATGTGACTAGCTTAAGCTTCCCCTATGGTGAATCTATTCAGTGGTTTTGTGCCGAAAGCGCTAACAAACTCCCCAAATCGCCCTTGAAAGAATGGTTACTTGCCACTGGCAGCCTAACGCAAAAACTCAAAACTTGCTGCACTCAATTTGAAGTCAAAGTCCTTGGCGAAGGACTGCATGCGCCCTTAGATGGCGAATACCCCCAGCAAGGCTCAGTATGGATCCGCGAAGTGTTACTTTGCCTCGACTCAATCCCTTGGGTATTTGCCAGAACTTTGATCCCCGAAAAGTTAATGGCCGAGCGCCAAGCGGATTTCCTTGGTCTGGGCACCCGCCCCTTAGGTGAACTGCTGTTTAGCCAAGATCATTTTATCCCAGGCAGAATTGAAGTCGCCAGTTTTGAGACCTGTAGCCGCCTCGCTCATTTAGCCGAAAGTTTAGATCAGAGTGTCGAACATGAACTCTGGGGACGCCGCCGCTATTTTCATCACGGTGAACACGAAATGATCGTCAGTGAAATCTTTCTGCCTGCGGCCGAGCAAGCTATCCGTCAGTTATGAACTCGAGCTTTAGCCAAAGCTTGCTTTAATGACTAATGACAAATGACAAATAAAAATGCCTCTAAATTAGAGGCATTTTTGATCTGCTATCACGCGATTAACTTAGCGAATATTTAACTGGCGACGCCAAGTCAATAAGCCAAGGAAAGCAAGGCTCAACCAACCTAGACTACCACCGCCAGAACTCTCATTCGCCGGCGGAGTCACAGGAGGTGTGACAGGGGGCGTAACTGGTGCAGTAACAGTCACTGTCAAACTACTAATATCCTTAGTATTTTGCGCATCAGTTACTGTAAGCGTCACAGTATAAGTGCCTGCGCTTGCGTAGGTATGGGTTGGCGAAGCCGCTGTACTTGTGGTGCCATCACCAAAATCCCAAGCGTAGGTTAATGCCCCCATACCACCATTAATATTACTGGTGAAGTTTACAACTAATTGATTGACCACATTAGTAAAACTGACTTTTAATGGCGCTACAGCATCAGAATTTGCATTTGCTAACCGAATAACCGCAGTGCTGTTATTGCTGGCTTGCGATAGTACCTGCATCAGCAGGCGTATGATTCGGAGCCGCAATACTCGCGCCGCTAATCAATGCCAACATCAGTCCAAACGCTGTCACGCCTTTTGCACTTCGCATTTTTAACATCCTTACTGTAACAGCCAACGCCATTCTATTTATTAAGACTAGTGTCTCTTTGTATTAAGACAAATTTGCCTTTATGAGTCATCTACTCAGGGTTGCCCCATCTCAAGATACAGACGGAGTTTTCGACATTAGCAGCACCACACACCAGTAACAACTTGATACATTGCTTCACCAGAAAGATTTACACTTTTGTCAGCGTTTATTCAGCAAATCTCTGTTCTGAGGGCATTCCTACCAGATTTCTGCCATAAAAAAACCGCATTAACAGCGTTAATGCGGTTTCGTTTTAAGCGAGCGAGATAAATTTAGCCGGCGGTTTTTAGATAATTTGAAATACCGTCGAGGAACATTTGTACTGAGATCATGACCAATACCATGCCCATCAAACGCTCAACCGCAGTGAGGCCTTTTTCACCCAGCACACGGGTGAAGAGTTTATAAAACATTAAGATCACTGCGCTTGCCCCCCAAGCAGACACTAATGCTATGGTCCAATCGCCCATGCGTGAGCTATCGGTATGCGCCAGTAGAATCAAAGCGGCAAGAATCGATGGACCTGCCATCAAGGGAATGGCCATAGGTACGATAAATGGCTCTTCTCCCGCGGCTAATCCAACGACACCACCGGGTTGAGGGAAAATCATTTTAATCGCGATAAGGAACAGAATAATACCGCCCGCGATACTCACAGACTCAGAGCGAAGATTTAAAAAACTTAAGATAGCCTCACCCGCATAAAGGAAAGACAGCATGATCACTAAGGCGAAGAGTAACTCTCGGATCAATACCTTACGACGTTTCTTGGGATCGATATGCCGTAGAATCGACGCAAAAATCGGCAAATTCCCCAGGGGGTCCATGATCAAAAACAACATTACCGCAGCAGAAAATATATCCATTTAACGTATCAACACCCAAGCCAACATAAGCCCATATTATATACCCAAACAACCTGAAGATGCAGGATTCAGCGGGAATGTAACGCACTTTAGGCAAGGCCCTTAATTGCTCCTGCATAAATGGCATTCACGCCATCCATGGCGATTGCGGTTATTTGCGGACCTAGTGGGCTAAGTTAAAAGTAACCAACACGGCATAAAGTACGTTACAACCCGCCGGAACGGAGCGCCTAGGGAGCTCCACTTCCGTGTTGCAACAATTAAAAAGGTGGCCGACATTCTGTCATTGATGCGCCTTGAATTGAAGCACCCTAGGCGCTCTGAAACTCGTATCTTCAGGTAGCTTGGGTATAGTACCTTTTCTCGATGTTGATCTGAAAATTTCTCCGCTAAATGGCTAAAGTGAATAAAATTCGCCCCCGAAAACCCCAGCGTAAAATGTCAGTTTGGTAAATTGCCAGCAAGTCACTGCTCACTTTGCCTTACAGCTGGTATACTATGGCGTTTTTTCAGCAAATTTTCCGTGGAATCCATGCTATATCTTCTTGCTAGCTGTATCGCACTCTTAATTGGGCCACTGTTTTATCGCTACTTTTCATCGGGCAGCGGATTACAGAAGGGGCTCGATGGCTTTATATTCGTCTCATTAGGCGGATTAGTGCTGATCCACATCTTGCCAGAGCTACTGCAGCATGGCGGTTTGTTAGCCGTAGTCTTTGTATTCCTAGGCATATGGGGACCGACCGCTAGCGAACGCCTATTCCACCGTTATTCAGAAATCACCCATAATCTCACCTTATCCCTAGGGATTGGCGGCTTGCTACTGCACACCATCACCGACGGTGGCGCTATGGTATTGGCGCAGCAAGACGGCAGTTCGATCTTACTTGCCCTCGGGGTCATTATGCATCGCCTCCCCGTCGGCCTCGCCATTTGGTGGTTACTCAAACCTCAAGTCGGCACCCGCTGGGCTAGCTTAGTGCTGGTCGCTATGATGCTACTTACGGGTGTTGGTTACTTTGCAGGCGAGCAATTAATCACTCAGCTCAGTTTAGAAAATACCGTTTATTTACAAGCCTTTGTTACCGGTTCTATTTTGCATGTGGTGCTACATCAACCCCACGGCCAGCACGATACCGACAAGCAAGGCAAATACGAGTACCAAGCGGGTATCGGTAGTTTGCTCGGCATAGGCCTGCTCGTGATGCTGCTCTTGATGGATTCTGGCGGCCACGAACATGCCCACCATGATCACAGCACAGAACAATTAATGACTTGGCTACTGACACTCGCGCCCATATTACTGCTGAGCTATGGTGCGGCGGCGCTGCGCTTTAAATTAGGTCTGACACCGCAGGATAGCAGCTTAGCCCGTCGCTGGTTCCAACGCTTAGCGGGGCCCGAAGCTCTCGTCATCACCGCCCTGTTACTCGGTCCTTGGCTAGCATTATTCCAGTTACTTGTGGTCTTTATTCTTAGCGCTTATTTAAGTCACGCTAACGTCACTATTACCGATCCGCATACTAAATTACCCAGTAATTCCCTACGTTTCGGCTTTGCACATTTAGTCGATCGCAGCGCACCGTGGATTTTACTTAGCCTAGTGCTAGTGAATTTAATCGGCCATCCTTCAGTGCCATTAAGCAATCCGCTGCTGCAGGTTATAGTGCTGTTACTCGTATTCTTACCTATGCGTTTCTGCAACTTAGGCGCAGCGGTGCTGGCTCTTGCACTGGCCTACAGTGGCTGGAGCCCTATCGCAATTATGATGCCGCTGATTGCCGCACCTGTGCTTAACATAGCGCAGCTTAAGTTAATGACATGGCCGCAAAGGGCAATATTACTGAGTATTATTGCGCTGAGTTTAGTCGCAGCACTACGTTTGCCACTGTGGTTCTCCCTGTTCACTTTGCCGGAAGTGGTGAACTTAGTCGCGCTACTGATCCTGTCGGGATTATTTGCCGCCAGCTTACTGCGCTTAGGCCCACGTAAATTTCTACGCCGCTTAATGCTGAGCAAACCGGCAGCTCATGCGCATAGTCATTCGCACAGCCACGAACATGCAACCCATGAACCTAGCACTTCGCACACATCTGTGCAGAGCACTGCTGAAACGCCTAGTGCCCATGATCATTCCGATGAACATACACACGATAAAGCAAAAGCGGATAAGCACTCGCACCACTAACACTGTTCATTTATGAGCAGACAGGCTAAGTTAATCTACCTTTGGATTAATTTAGCCTGCTATGTGCATACTCTTTGTCGCCATTAATGCCCATCCTAAGTATCCCTTAATCATCTGTGCCAACCGCGATGAGTTTCACCATAGACCGACCGCGCCAGCGCACTTTTGGCCACCGGAAGAAAACATACTCGCAGGTAAAGATCTGCAGGCGGGCGGCACTTGGTTTGGGGTGAATAAACAGGGACAAGTCGCCGCTGTGACGAATCTGCGCGTACCGCAAAAGAACCCAGAAGCCATGCGTAGCCGCGGTGAACTCATCACTATGACCCTAAGTTCAGGCTCGCTCATTTGCCCGAATTGGCTCATTGAGCACAGTGACAATTATCAGCCATTCAATCTCGTCTTCGGCCAAGGTACTGACTTATATTGTTTTAACAGTATCAATAAAGACACAGTCAAACTCGCCGATGGATTTCATGCCATTAGCAATGGTGCACTCGATGATATTTGGCCGAAAATGGCGAAGGGACAGCAAGTGCTAGAAGCCGTGATCAATCAGTCCGACAACCTAGAAGTGCAAGCGCTGTTACAGTTGATGAAAGACGACTCCCAACCACAAGATAATGAATTACCTAACACGGGAGTGGGGATCGAGTGGGAACGGCGCTTAGCCGCGATTTATATTCGCCATCCCGACTATGGCACGCGCTCCACCAGCATTCTGCTTGAAGATGCTGAGGGCGGTATGCATTTCACCGAAGTGAGATACGACGGCAAAGGTAGACAGCTTGGACAGCAGGATTTCCATTTAACCCTGCCCGCCGAGCCACCCGCTAAGCCAGACTGTTTACTAACGCAAATCTAAACTGAGCAACTGTGCAGCCTTGTATTGAAACGGCGCACTTTAGTCAGCGCTGTTGTTCAATTAAAGCAGTAGCTTAGTCCGAACTGTGATCCATAGTGATCACCCAGCGATCGTCAATTTTCTCAATCAACAGGGTAAACACGCCCGTTGGGGCATCTTTTATCCGCCGTAAATCCCAGCGCCCAACGACCATAGCGGCGTAATTGCTGAGCATTTTGATTTCTTTGATCGTGAACTTCAGCTCACCAAGCGCTTCTTTATTGGGATAATTTTTCTTATAGGCAGCGAGCGTATCCTCCCAACCGAAACGGAACTTACCGTTAGAGACAAAACGCAGTTGCTCGCTCTTCCAGTAACCTTGCATATAAGCATCGAGATCGCCGCGATTCCAGGCGTCTTCTTGGCCTTTGAGCATCTGCGTAATTTCATCCGTCGGCACCGCACTCACATGGCAAGTCACTAAGAGTAAAAGTGCCGCAAAAACACGCTGCCAGCTAACCTTGTTTAATAGTCCATTTTTCAACATAGTATTGTTCCCCCACAATCAGGTTAAACTGTATTATACCCAAGCTACCTCAAGATACGAGTTTCAGAGCGTCTAGGGTACACCAATTCAAGGCGCTTCAATGAAAGAATGTCGACCACCTTTTGAATTGATGCAACACGGAAGTGGGGTGCCCTAGGCGCTCCGTCCCGGCGGCTGATGTTGATAATGTGGCAACGCATTTTATGCCGTGTTGGCTATTTAGATCCGCGAATAGTCTTGTCTAAAATGCGTTACCTTACTATGAACATCAGCCGCTGAATCCTGCATCTTGAGGTTGTTTGGGTATATCGCGAATTCAGCACAGACTATCTTGCTTAAGCCAATTTAAAATCTAAAAAAGCTGATGATATTATTAATTTTTCGACTCTGGGCACCGAACTATGTTTACACCACTTTGCCGTTGGCTACTTAAGCTTTCAGGCTGGCAGATAGAAGGCCAACTGCCCGACTGCGCTAAATACATCATCATAGTCGCGCCGCATACCAGTAACTGGGACTTCATCGTGGGTATCTTAGCCCGTGGGGCGCTTGGCACTCGAATTCACTTTCTCGGTAAACACCAACTCTTTATCCCGCCTTGGGGCTGGTTCTTCCGCGCGATTGGCGGCAGCCCGGTGGATAGGCGCAAAAACAATAACTTAGTCGATGCTGCTGTGCAGCTGTTTGAGTCGAAAACCGATTATAAGCTAGCGTTGGCGCCCGAAGGCACCCGCAGCCCAGTAACACGCTGGAAATGCGGCTTCTACCATATAGCCTGCAAGGCTCACGTGCCTATCACTCCCGTTGGCTTAGACTTTAGCCGCCGCACTGTCGTTATCCGCACGCCACTGCAACCCAGTGGTGATATCGCGACCGACATGCACGAGATTTTGAGCTTCTATCGCACCATTAAAGGCCGTCATCCTAAGGTGATCCCTGATTTTGTGGCGAGTGCGAAACATTAATCTTTCCCCCTATTTGGAGCGGCACACATGCAACCCGAAACTTGGTTACTCTATCTCTTGGCCATTGTATTGATTGGGATCTCACCCGGCCCCATCGCTATGTTGTCTATGTCCCACGGGATCCATTTCGGCAAGATGCGCAGCATAGCCACAGGCCTTGGCAGTGTGAGTGCCGCTTTAGTCTTGATGATGGCGTCAGCGGCGGGATTAGGCGCCATTATCAGCACCTCAGAATACGGTTTTACCTTGCTAAAATGGTGTGGCGCAGCCTATTTAGTGTTTTTAGGCATCAAGTTGTTGTTGACTAAGAACCAAGTTCAACCCCTTGAGATCGGCCAATCAAAAGGCAAAGGCACGCCAAGACAACTTTATCAGCAGGCGTTTCTAGTGGGGATCAGTAATCCCAAGGATTTACTGTTTTTTGCCGCGCTGTTTCCGCAATTTATCGATCTTGCCGCGCCGCAATTACCGCAACTTATGATACTGGCAGCCACTTGGGCAATAGTGGATTTTAGCTTTGTGATGATTTACGCCAGCATGGCCAATGTGCTTGCGCCCAGCCTAAAGGCGAGCAACAAGCTGCATTGGTTTGACAGAAGCAGCGGCGGTGTCTTTCTTACCTTAGCCGCGATTCTGATCAGTCGAGACTAACCCTCGACCTTTACCGATTTCAAGCTGCGAATATCGTTACCCGTTGGCGCTTGGAAAGCCTGCAGACCAAACTCAGGCAATATTGCAAAAACATGGTCGAAGATATCCGCTTGTATCGCTTCATAAAATGCCCAGCGAGTATCGTTAGTGAAGATATAAATCTCGATCGGTAGACCCTCTGTGGTTGGTGCGAGCTGACGCACCATTAGGGTCATGTCCTTGTGCACTTTATCGTGACGCTGTAGGTATTCCTGCAGGTAAGCGCGGAAGGTGCCGACGTTAGTCAAATGGCGACCATTCACTTTCATGTCGAGGTCAGACACTCTGGCATTCGCCTCGCGGATTTCGTTAATTTTGGCAGGGAAATATTCTTTTAAGCAATTGATCTTACTGAGACGTTCGTGCTCTTCCTCACTCAAAAACTTAATGCTGTTAATGTCGATATTAACAGCGCGTTTGATCCTTCGCCCACCCGATTCAGACATACCACGCCAGTTGCGAAACGCATCCGACACTAAGGCATAGGCGGGGATCATAGTGATGGTTTTGTCCCAGTTACGCACTTTAACTGTGGTCAGCGAGACTTCTTCTACCGCACCGTCGGCGCCATATTTGTCCATCTGGATCCAGTCGCCCTTGCTCACCATGCGGTTAGCCGCTAACTGAATGCCCGCCACAAAACCTAAAATAGTGTCGCGGAACACTAACATCACAAAACCCGTCGCCACACCTAAGCCGCTGAGGAAGTACACAGGGGACTGATCGGCCAAGATGGAGATAGAAACGATAATACCGACAAAGAATAAAAACAGCTTAGTTAACTGCACAAAGCTTTTAACGGGTAAACGCCGACTCACCAGATTCACATCTGAAATTTCATCGACCGCATCTAAACCCGCATAAATAGCGCGGATCATCAGCACCACCAGCCAAATACTCAGCAACCGGTCGATTAAATTACTTAAGATTTGATGTTCGGTTAAGGCGATAGGCACTAATAGATTGAGCACGATTGCAGGCACTAGCATGGCCAGCTTTTCGAGCACTTTGTAACGCATAAACACATCGTCCCAAGTGACTTTGGAGCGGAGGATCACCATGTTGACAGCGCGTATGACTACACGTCGAACAATGAGATAAGCGATACCCGCCAGCAGTAAGCAGGCAATGATCATTATGCTGGTTGATATGCCGTCCGAGGGTTGGCTATCAATCCCAAAGCCCGCTAACCATGCCGAAATTTCGAGCCTTATTTCCTGATCCACAATTCCACTCCAACGTAGGCGCTAGCGCAACAAACCCATACAAAGGTAACCGCCGAGTTGACCTCGGTTAATGTCACCCTAGAAAATACTCATGCCCAAACACAATAAATTTACAAACACTTATTTTAAAAGAGATTTTAGCATTTTGAATTGACCAAGCACAAAGGAAAATGAACAATATTTCCCCTATCTCTAAGGAAACCATTCTATGTGTCGTTATTCATCTAAGGTCGCTTGTCTTAGCTTTGGACTATTGAGCCTATACCAACCGCTTCAAGCGGCCGAATATAGCACTTCTAAGCCATTGGTGATGCCAGATAAATCAGAGAAAACCGCCAATGCGCCTTATATCGCCCTCATGCTGGATTACGTGCCCGCTGCAGACAATCTCTACGGTATTACACTCGCACCCTATCATTTCGATAATAATTACCAGCAATGGGGATATTACCTAGGCTATGCCCGCAGCCGTGAAACCGACATTATCGTACCCGAACCCGCGCAGTCCTTCCGCCAAGAAAGCCTCTTTCGCTTAGGGTTAAGCTACAGCCTCACTGCCGACTTAAGCATTTATGCGGGCGGCAGCGGCTATATCAGTACAGTGTCTTACACTAACAATATTTCACCCAAAATTGTCGATGGCAAACCCACATGGGAAGAAGATAAAACCACCCACTGGGGCGCAGAAGCTGGGCTTAGATACCGCATTACCGAACATTTCATCCTGAGCGCGGGCTACAACTCCAGCACAGAATCCACAGTTTTGAGCATAGGTTACGCGGGCTAAGCCTAATGCATATCCAAACGACTGAGCTTGAGCGATTTATTGCGTTAGCTCGGCTCGCGCCTTAGCAAGCTCCAATTCCACTTCGGCGACCTTATTGCGTTTCTTGTTGATTTTATCCATAGAACGACCTTCTTCTATGGCTTTGGCCAACTCATTTTGACGCTCAGTCAGTTTTTCTTCTAAGGCCGCAACTTTGGCGGCGCGCTCGGCATATAAGCTGTCGTCATCACAATGGGTTGAGACTTCGTAATAGGCCTTTTCGAGCCCGTCGACTTTATGTTGATTACCTGCTGCTTTGGCTTGGGCAAGTTCGGCACTGATGGCCTCTAATTTCGCCGCGCAGCCGACTTTAGGGGCTTCATCGGCCCATGCCGCTGCGCTCAATACCAAGCCAATAACGACGCCATAAATTCCATGTTTAATCTGCATCTTAATCTCCTCTCGCTAAATTGATTGATAATGTCGCTATCTGACTGTGTCCTGTCACCGCGCTATCAATATAGTGCCACACTCAGTGAACTCAATCTGTATTCGAGTCAGTATCTTCCAGCTAAATCCACTTTATTCGTCAAAACACGACTTAGACAGTGACTAATATGCGGCAAATTGTTTATGTTAGGGCAGAATATTGACTCAGACGGATATCGGAGCCAGAAAATTAATGCAAACTTCATTACGCCTTAGCGCACTTAGCTCATTGTTATTGCTAACATCATCGGTTATGGCCGCCGACGTAGCTCAAATCACCCTAGAAAATGGCGCCCAAGTCAGACTCAAAGACGACTTTACCTGGGAATATGTGGTCACAGAAACCAAAGCTGCGCCCAATGTCTTAGCAGCAACGGCAGTGAGCACCTCAAGCAATGTTGCCAGCGTCCCAAGTGTTGCACTCGCCACTCAAACTGTGGCTGAACCTGTCACCACCTTGACTGCCACCGCAATTGCCCAACCTGAGCTACTAGGCTCAACCGGTAAAGACGGCATCAAAGTCAGCTTTACCGGCGGACAATGGAAAGGCGATAAACTTGGACTCAGTTTCGACCTTGCTAGCACCAGCAATGAGCACGTGACCTTAGTCGAAGTGGAAGCCAGCTTCTTCGCCGATAATGGTTCTTTATTAAAAACCGAAAAACTCGAAGTGTGGGAAGCCATTTTCCGCATGCCTGAGACCTACCTACGCAAAGGCGAACAGCGCAAAAGCAGCGTCATTTGGGTCGAAGGCATAGATAAAGCCCAATGGCAGAAGCAGCTCATTAACCTCAAAATCACCGAAATTAACTCACGCTAACTGGCAAGGAAGTAAGGGATTGCGAACCCGTTTTCAATCCCTTATCAGTACTTTTAGCGAATGTTATTGCTTTGTAGTGCTAGAGTTCAGGTAGAATAACCACACACTAACGCCCTTATTTTGAGCTCACAAGCAAGATGCATAATCTGATATCCAATCCAGCATTGTACCTTGCTGCTACGCTCTCTAGTCTCAGCCCCTTGTGCTTAGCCGATACGGTTTTCTTGCTCAATGGCGATAAAATTAGTGGTGAAATCAAAGAATTCAACGATCAAGATTTAATCATCAAAACCAGCTATGCCCCTAAGATTGCCATTCAGCGCAGTGCTATTCTCAGTTTTGAATTCTCAACGCCTAAACCTTGGAGTGTCGGCCGCTCAATACAGAACATCAGTATTCAGGCTTCTGAACAACATGGAATGGTATTGATTAATCACAAACAAACCCCAGTGGATGAGCTGAGATTTTCCCAACACTATGCGGACTCAGCTTGGAATTATAACGGCAGCGTAGAAACCTCACTCGATGTCACTAAAAACAAGAAAAATAGCCAGAAGCTGCATGTCAAAGGGGATATCACAGCCGAAACCTTGCAATGGCGACACACTATTAAGACCGAAGTACGCTACGAAACCGAAGATGATTTAACTAAGCGCAATACCCTCGAAGGACACTACTCCTTAGACTATCTAATCAATGAGCATTGGCTGTTACGTCAGGAAGATTTTTATCAAGAGGACAAACTCGGCACAGATACCCATAGCTACTATGCCGCACTCGGCCCAGGTTATCGTTTTTGGGGTGCGGGCCGCGATAAATTAGACTTCGTCGTAACCTACAACCATTTTTGGCTTGAACAACATTCCTTTAAACTAGAACTAAATGCTTGGGCAGCCTCACTGAACTATAAACAGTATTGGTTTGATGGCATTTTAGAGTCCTACGCCGATCTGCAAATTGCTTTCCCAGATATACCAGCGATTGATTACATCTCAAACTCGACCGTTGGACTTAAATATCTGCTCACTCAGCGGATTTATTTGTCATTTAAATATGACTTCAACGACACTCAAACAGTGATAGGTAATACCAGAGATACCAGTTACACCTTAGGATTAGGGGTAAACTTCTAATCCTCACTCCTGATACGCTAACCTGTGCGCCATAGGATGCCCATCATTCAATTGCAGTAAATCCCATAAATTGCCGTAGAGATCTTTAAACACGGCGACTGTGCCGTAGTCTTGTTCTTGCGGCTCGCGCACAAACTCGACCCCATCGGCGACCATACGGCGACCATACGGCGATAATCACGCCAAAAATCATCGGTATTCAAGAATAAGAACACCCGCCCACCCGCCTGATTACCAATAAAATCAAACTGCTCTGGCTTAGAAGCCCGCGCTAACAAAATAGACGCGCCCTTAGAACCCGGCGGGGCAACGACGACCCAGCGCTTATCTTGCTCGGCTTGATAAGTGTCTTCAACCAGTTCGAATTTCAATTTATTCACATAAAAATCAATTGCCTCGTCGTAATCTCTTACGACCAAGGCGATATGCACAAGAGCTTGTTTCATGGCGACCTTCAATTAACGCTATTTGGTCACCAGTTTACAGGTCATTTCTGGCGCTTCGTAGCCCCAAACCACTTTTGCTTCGCCTTGATGTTCCCAAAGACTTTCATTGCGGCCTTGATACTTAGCACCACTGCCGCTGGGTTGTACAAACATCAATGAAGTACTATCACCGTGTTCAGCAATCAAGGTAGCAGGTTCGGTTTTAAAATAAGTCACCACGACCTCATTAGCAGGATTGCCGTCACAGGCATAAAACACTGGGCCGGTCATATCGACTAAACGGTATTGCGCCTGCAGTTCGGCAATACGGGTTTGATAGCTAGCTTCAATACACGCGTGTTTATCCTCGCTCTTCCAGCACTCATTACGGCCTTTCACCCAACCACGCTGCATCGCTTTTAAAGTCGGTGGCTGTTCATTTTTTGCTTTTTCAAGCGCTTGGCTGTAAACCTCAGCTAACTGATTATCGAGTTGGCTCAGTCCCGCATCCTTACAAACCATAGCTTCGATACTGCCCGCATTGACTTTTGCGCAGTCAAAGGACGGCGCATCGGCCGCCATGGCGCCTGTACTTAACGAACTCACCATCACAACGGCGACGCAATACCGAGTGAAGCCCAGTCGATTATTCAACATCTTATTGATTAACTTTACCATCTCAATTCCTTTATATTCTGTGGTTTACTTCAACGCTTGCCATAGCTAACCCTAGATCGGCTTAACCTAACCTGACTCAAAGAGTCATGCCTTAAATTGCACTCAAAATAGTGTACAAATCGTGATTAAATTCACCTTTATCTCAACTCTCACGAGCACTTCATTCTAGTGCTAACAATCAAACTCGGCGAAAGAAATACGTCGACTTAGCCACCCGTGTCCACCAGCCTGAACGGACACATTAGCGGACACTCTTACGCCTTCTCGGCAACAGTGCGCGGACACTTAAACAATTATTACATTGATAATTAAGATTAAAATTTTATGGCACAGATTCTGCTGTGGCAGACTAACGCGACTCTGGCATAACCCGCCGATCCACACAGCCATACAAGGAAACACTATGAATACGCGCACTCAACTTATGGGCGGTCTGTTTATTCTCGCTCTGATCCCAACCGCCATTTGGGCGACTCAAACAAAGGGCCAAGCAACGAGCAACAGTGCCGATGGAGGTATATCAGTCTTCAGCCAATCAGTGCTCAGCCAAAGTCAGCCAGATTTTTCATGGATTTATGTTAAACAGGATGGCGAGATGACTATCGGTGCTGGCCACAGTGACGATTGGGAACAGCTGGAGCGCCAAGGTAATCCTTATCATACCGATTACCTATGGGTGAAAAAAGCAGGCACGCCTTATGTCATCACAGATCCCGCCATAGTGGCGCAAATCAAAACCGCCATCATGCCAATGCAGCAACAGGGTGAGAAAATGAAAGTGTTAGGCGAACAGATGCAGCAAAAAGGAGACGCGATCAACAGCCAAACTCAGCAACTTCTACTCAATATTGCGGCCGATAGAGAAGATCCTCAGATACAGATGGAGATCGACAACCTGAGCACATCAATGGATATGCTTAGTCAACAAATGGATGAGCTAAGCAAAGTT
The DNA here is from genome assembly GCF_052850535.1 of Shewanella sp. 1180_01. NCBI lineage: Bacteria > Pseudomonadati > Pseudomonadota > Gammaproteobacteria > Alteromonadales > Shewanellaceae > Shewanella > Shewanella sp. 1180_01. Next base: position 92,799 of record NZ_VXCT01000010.1, on the reverse strand, counting down.
CATGAAAGCCTTTCCAATACCGCAGAGAAGCAAATTGTCAGCCTCGCTCAAGCAGCCATTAAGGCGGGCACGGCGATAAAGGCACCTTAACCGCCTTTGGAAAACAGCCATCGGGATTTGCCAACAGGCTAAAAGCCGCAAGATCCTGACACAAGCTTCCTACCCCAGTTGCGCTTAATGCTGATTTAACCGAATTACAAAACGGTTAATTTTGGCATTACGCGTGATAGTGGTTGAATTTTCGAGCGAAATTGACTATTTTCACGCCGCTTGTCACTTCACTAGGAAAAGGATCAACATGGAACAAGTTATTACCCCAACCGCAGGGAAAGATAATCCCATCCAAATGACAGATATTGTCTATTCGAAGGAAAAATCGCTGTTCACTCTGTTAGCGATTATCTCAGGGATCGTCTGGGCAGCATTGATCATAGGTACTTTGGGCATGGCCCTGCTCTATGTGTTGATGTTTTTCATTATTTATCTTTTCAGCCACTCCGCTTTTATCAGCTACCTAAAAGGTACGGCTGTCGAAATCAATGCAGAGCAATTCCCTGAATTACATAAACAATATTTAGCATGCTGCGATCGTTTAGAAATGAAAGAGCCACCACGGGCTTACTTGTTGGCCGCCGATGGCATGCTAAACGCGCTGGCAACCCGCTTCCTCGGCCGTAACTATATCGTGTTGTTTTCATCGATTGTGGATGCGCTTGAGTCCGATAAAGATGCACTTAACTTCTATATCGGCCACGAATTAGGCCATATTCGCCGCAATCATATTGGCAAAGCGCCCTTTTTAGTCTTCGCCACTTGGTTGCCTTTAGTGGGCGCGGCTTATTCTCGCGCCTGTGAATATACCTGCGATCTCCACGGGTTACGCTGCTGCAACAGCTTACGTTCTGCCACCAATGCCGTCGCCGTATTAGCCGCTGGCGTAGAACAATGGAAACGTATGAATGTGGATCAATATATCCGCCAAGCTCGCGAATCGAGTGGTTTTTGGATGTCACTGCACGAGCTTAACGGCAGCTATCCTTGGCTGACTAAGCGTATGGCAAGAGTCGACGCCAAAGCACAAGGAACTGAATACACGCCGCCATCACGCAGTGCATGGGCATTTGTATTTAGCCTCTTTATGCCACGCATGGGCACGGCTGGCGGTGGACTCATTATTTTTGCTGCGATTATTGGTGTTGCCGCCGCAGTTGCGTTGCCAGCGTACAAGCAATATCAAGAAAAGATGAGTGCAGCCACGAGTTATGAAGCCCCGGCCGCAACCGAAGCGACACCAGCAGCCATGACTGTGCCTGACGCAACACTCGCCATTGCCAGTATCGATCAGCAGCACCAAGCATTAACGCCGATCACCGACATCTTAGTTGGCTATTATCAAACCAACCAAGCATGGCCAACTGAATTAGATGCCCTAAAGCTGACGGACGAGCAGATTGCGACATTTAATTTGTACACAGATGGCATAGTCGGCTTTGTCGGAGGCGAAGCCCTCGGTGATTATCAAGGCTACGAAGTCTATCTATCGCCACAAGTTGATGAGCAAAGCAATATCACTTGGGTATGCAGCAGTAGCGACATTCCCGACGAATATCTGCCAATAGATTGCCAAGGCTAAGCCTGAGTTAACTCGGTTAGATATCGACTACAGGAAACTTTTCCAAAGGAAGTTAATTGTATTTCCAAAGGAAATAGTAAAAAGGCACAAACTTATGTTTGTGCCTTTTTCAGTTTTACGCCTCAGTGAAAATCAGTCACTAACGCTGGATCAGATAACGAATCGTTGGTCCATTCTGCTCAATTTCTAACACTTTATAGCCATGATTTTTAGCATCGAGAGGAATATTATTGATGGACTGCGGACAGTCACTGATCACCTCGAGAATTTCACCGGGCTTTAACTTAGGCATAGCTTCAAGGGTGGCCACAGCAGGATAAGGGCAAGGTTCCCCCACCATATCGAGTTGATAATCTGGAACATATTGATTCATTACGCCGCCTCCGCTAGCAATTGTTCATCACGCTTCGCCTTGCGAGCAAAGAAACGTTTTTCCCATAACAACATAGCGCCAAAGGAAAGTCCCAGCAGCACATAGGTCAGCAATAAACCGCCTCGATCACCAAAGCTGGTTAATAAATTCACTTTGTCCCAGTTGGTCGCTAAAGGTTGAGCTAAGTCATCCCAGTAATACGCCAGTAAAGTCGAACCTAACACGTTGCCTAAACCGACCCACCAGAAATGCACTTGGCCTTCAACTGCACGGTACATCCAGCCCGTTTCACAACCACCAGCCAGCACAATACCAAAACCAAACAGTAAGCCGCCGATCACCGCATTTGGACCCGCCCACATAATTTTAGGTGGCACACCCAGTTGCACATAGCTGTAAATGCCTATCGCACTGACCGCCATACCTAAGATAATGGCCTTCGCCATGTGAGTACGGCCAGTGATCCACATATCGCGGAACGCTGAGGTAAAGCAGATTTGTGCCCGTTCAATTAACAGACCGAATCCGACTCCGCAAAGCATTGCTATACCGAGTTTCGGCGCATTGAACATAGTCAATAAGCCCCAACCGACGATGCCGACAAACACTAACATACCGATGCGGAAACGACGTCGAGCCTGATTTTCATCCTGCTTAATCGAAGTCGCTTTATTCACCTTCTTCAGCTTTACCGGAATACGGAACATAGGCAGTAAGGTAAACCTTGCGCCAAAGTAAGAGCCCGCGGCAGTCGCCAAAGCAAAAAACCAAGCATGCAAAGAGAACTGCGGAATACCCGTGAAGAAGGCAGCAAGGTTACAACCCATAGCCAAACGGGCACCAAAGCCAGCAATAATGCCGCCGATCAGTGCCTGAGCAATACGGATACGGCTCTGTGGCATACGCAGTTTGACGTTATTGGCCCAGAGTGCCGCCGCAATACAGCCACCAAACATACCGATAATCATCATGCCGTCGATACGATCTAGAGGAGATCCCTGTAAACCTATCACTTTGAAATAACCCCAGGTTTCAGGCTCTGCACCTAAAAACTGCATCAAATGTCCGCCCCAACGGGTAAACTCCCCCGTCACCGCCCAGAAGGTGCCAGTCAGACCAAAATAGTAAGTAGAAAGGATACCCGCAGCGATCACAGCTGGCATAGGAGCCCAAAAACGAACTAAGTATTCTTGTTTAAATTGTTGCCATGTCATGTCATTACCCTAATGAACGAGACTATAAAAAAATAAGCACAATGCGCTTATAACCTTTATGCCACAGCGATTGAGGTCGTTATATACAACGCCAATCTTAAGTGGCCTCACGCTTAAATGGCTTTGGCTAAGCTAGCGCAGTGCTGTCCCAACAGTCGATAACCGTGGGTGTAAAGCGTTGCCCTGCCATTGCGGCAAAAACCGATAAGCGTGATATTGCTTTTCTCTGCTAATTCCAACGCCAGTGAAGTCACGGCGGACATAGCAAACAGAATTTGGATATTGGCACTGGCGGCCTTTTGCACCATTTCAAAACTCGCGCGACTGGTGAGCAATACGGCCACTGGACGTTCCACATTGTGAGCGGAAAAGGCGCCAATTAACTTGTCGAGTGCGATATGCCTGCCTATATCTTCATAGGCGGCGATGATCTGTCCTTGATGGTTAAGCCCCATAGCCGCATGCGTCGCACCCGTCAGCTTAAAATGCTGTTGATTATCTTTAATTTGCCCAAGTGCTACCTGTAAGTGGCTGATGTCGAATCTGGCATCTGAGTCTACCCGCATAACAGGCTTGACCGCCTCTTCGAGCTGGGCGACACCGCACAGTCCACAACCCGTGCGCCCCGCCATATTGCGCCTTTGTTGTTTGAGTTCCATAAAGCATCGTTGGTTGATTTCCATTTGGATCAACACGCCTTCACGGGTGAATTCGAGTTCAATCCCTTTGATGTCATTGATATGGGAAACGATACGTTCAGATAGCGTAAAACCTATGGCAAAGGCTTCTAAATCTTGGGGGCTCGCCAACATAACGGTATGGGCGATGCCGTTATAGACCAGCGCAACCCGTACTTCATTGGCTAAGTAATCAGTCAGCTCAGATGCGTGCCCATGCTCTAACAGGACCACGTTTCTTTCAGTAACCACTTCATGTGAATGATATTCCATAGCGCCCCTCTAAAACTATAAAATCAAATAAAAACAATTAGTTTGATGACAATTTAAGACTTGTATCACAAACCCATAAACTAAATACGAATCGCCTTGAATCATCTTTAAGCATTTTCTACTATCCCTAGGTCTTCTATTGGAAGAACGTCGTCTCCGGTGAGGCGTCCGGATTTCAAATCCGGGTAGGGCTGCCAGCAGTCCTGGGTAGGTTCGACTCCTATGTTCTTCCGCCAATTCTCATGGGAGAAAAAAAGCTCCGCGTCGCGAATTTCCCGGCTATTACTGCGATATTTCCTACGGGTAAAACCACTTCTGTCAAAAAACTCAAGCAGCTGAATGCTGACCTTGCGACCAAGCCCTATTAAGTCTTTAAATTCAGCGGTTTCGAGCTTGCCATGTTCTGCAATATGAGTACGCACTAAGCTGGCGTAGTAACAGATTTGTTCGCTGAGCAAATACCTGTCTTTCACCACTGCAGTAATAAACCCCTGTTGCACCAGCTGGAAACACAGCAGCCTTAATTTGGCAGGTTCCAGCTCAAGGTATTCGCCCATTTCGGTGACCCACACAGGGGCGGTTTGCTCTGCAAGCCAAGGCGCAAGTGCCTGCCAACAATGCTGCGCCTCAGCATCGAGCACTATTCTGTGCTCGGCCAATTGCAACAGGGCGCCACGCAATACCATGCGTCCCGCTTGGCACAGCGTATCGAGCACTTTATTGGCTAATTCGGGAGGCAAAGCGCTGTGGCTTATGCGTTGCAGGCGATTACGCCCCAGCCCAAGTTGGTCGGGATGTTGTTGATGGAACTCGCTCAGTAAAGTAATAAACTGTTGTTTTTCTTGCTCAAGTAAACGTGTGGCCACGGCAAACTCGCCAAGACGGACTAAACCCGCTTGGGCTAAGAGCATAGCGAGCCCTTCGTCGGTTAATTGCCAACGCCACGCAATTTCAGCAAGTTCTAGCGCCTGAGTTTGGCTGAGTAAAGCCACCACATGGGCAGGATTATCCAAGCGCGCTAATTGCTGTAATCTCGCGACTCGTTCAGGCGTACGCTTCTTACGATTGGGGACTTTAAGTGCTAACACTCGCCCTGCACCTAAAGTCTGTTTGCCGCCAATGTGTCGCAGGACGATGCGGTCGTCTTGACATAAAAGTAGCGGCTTTTCGAGTACCAACTCCGCTAGATAACAACCTTCTGCATCAGCTTCATTTAACAGCGAAACTCGCCCTAAAGTATGATCAGCGCCATGGTGACAGTGGACATTTTGCCAATGTACCAAGGGCTCAATACCTAATAAATCGAAGACTCGAATATGCACCACAGGGCGGCTACAGAGCTCAGCTTGAGGCAAGCTGCTCAGCCAATCGCCGCGTTCGGGCGACCTATGGTTATCAACACCAGTTAAATTGAGTGCGACACGTGTCCCCGTGACGGCCCTTTGGGCTTCTTGTCCCTGACAATGGATGCCTCGTACTCTCAACTTGGCCTTTTGCCCTGAGCTAAAAAGACTATCACCCACGCACACATTGCCGCTGATCACTGTGCCCGTAACCACACAACCTGCGCCCTTCACACTAAAGGCGCGATCGAGCGTCATCCTAAAACTGCTGGCATCCTCAGCTCGTTTAGACTCCTGCTCAGCTAAATCAAGAATATGCGCCTTAAGTGCGGCCACACTATTCGATGCTAAGTCAGCAGTTTCACTCGCTGACACCTGAAAAACACCACTGGACTCAATGCCATACTCGGCCAGCAAAGTGAGTCCATCGGCGACAAGCTGCTCAGCCATATCACTATCAACCAGATCCCGCTTAGTCAGTACTAAAGTCAAACTGTGAAGTGGTAAGAGCGCTAGGATTTGCAGATGTTCGCGGGTTTGCGGCATAACGCCATCATCACAGGCCAGCACGAGTAAGGCATGGCGAGCATGACTCACGCCCACCAGCATGTTGTTGATAAATTTTTCATGCCCAGGCACATCAATAAAAGCGAGGCGCGAACCATCCCTAAGCGGCATAAACGCATAGCCGAGATCAATCGTCATACCGCGGCGTTTCTCCTCCGGCAGACGATCGGTATTCATCCCAGTCAAAGCGCGAATAAGCGTACTCTTGCCATGATCGACATGACCCGCAGTTACAATGATCACAACTGCACACCTAATGTGCTCAGCTCGGCGAGTAACTCGGCTTCGTTATCAAGACCGCGTAAATCTAATCTGAGTTGATCGTTACTCATGCGACCGATGACAGGGCGTGCCGCCTGCTTAAATTTTTGTTCTAACAAACTTAAACTACCGCCATCGAGTGCGGTAAAACACAGCGCCACTGAGGGTAAAAAAGTGTCGGGCTGCGAGCCACTGCCGACCTGTGTTTGGCACTCAACTAATTCAATGCGATAACAAGGTTCAAAGTGCGCTGCCAAAGCATGCTGTAAGCGACGACCAATCTGCCATAACGTCTCTTGGCTACGGGCAAATTTCGCCATAATGGGCAGCTCAGAGTCTAAGGTTTCAGGGTTAAGATAGTGGATCAATGTTGCCTCTAACGCCGCCAAAATCAGCTTATCGCAACGTAGGGCGCGCTTTAGTGGATGACTCTGTAACTGCTTAATCAGCGACTGTTTACCAACGATCAAACCAGACTGAGGGCCACCCAATAGTTTGTCGCCGGAAAAACTGACTAAATCGACCCCATCAGCCAGCATGGCTTGGGGCGTAGGTTCTTGCTTTAGGCCAAAGCGGCGCAGGTCCGTCAGTGAGCCACTACCAAGATCCGAAATGAGTGATATGCCACGCTCACGGCATAACTGACCCAGCCTTGCCTCCTCCACTGCGGCAGTAAAGCCACTGATATGATAATTACTGGTGTGGACCTTCATTATCGCAGCGGTATTTTCAGTAATCGCCTGCTCATAATCCTTAAGGTGAGTCCGATTGGTGCTGCCGACCTCGACTAAGGTGCAGCCTGCTTGGCGCATAATGTCAGGGATGCGAAACGCGCCGCCAATTTCCACCAACTCACCACGGGAGACTATGACTTCTTTCCCCGCAGCCACAGCTGACAGCATCAACAACACAGCAGCAGCATTGTTATTCACGACACAACAAGCCTCGGCACCCGTTAAGCGCTGGATTAAAGCACTGATCGCATTATCCCTGTGACCACGTTCACCTGCCGCAAGCTCAAACTCCAGCGGTGTGGGGTAGCGCATAACAGAAGTCACGGCTCGAATCGCCGCTTCTGACTGCTGCGCTCGGCCGAGGTTGGTATGCAGTATGGTGCCAGTAAGATTCCACACAGGTATTAAGCTGTGGCTGTAATCTTTAGACAGTTGATCAACCAAACATCCGTGCAATTGCGCAAGCTCGCCACACCATGTCGGCAAACGGCGCTCACTGCCGATTAAGCTACGCGCCGCCTTTAACTGGCTATCCAGCGCCGCCTTTACTGCCACTTTGCCGTAAGACTGCTGCAATACCACAAAGCTAGGCTCCGCCAGTAAGCTGTCCATTGAGGGCAAAGCGCGGTACAAGGCTTGTGGCGTTTCGGGTGCTTGGGTCATCATCTGTGTCATCTTGTTTAAGTTATTGCCATCTGTTGGATAAAAAGCAGGAAGGGATCAGCAACCCGACTCCCTCCTGCATTGACTTAAGCTATTTGGCTTACGTGGTTTCGTGGGCCAGTAGCAGTGGGTTCAATGTTGTCGCCCCAAAGCCTTTGGCATTTAGCTCACTGTCTAACATCAAGGTCGCAAGATCGTCAGCCGCCACATCCATAGAAGGTGACATTTCAACAAACATCATCTTGGTGTAGCCATGACATTCATCGCAGCTTTCGATCCGCACTTGAGCTTGAGCATCATCCAGCGACCAAATCGTCATCTCTTTGTCCTGACCGCAACTGGTGCAATGGGCGCGAATGTAATGCCACTCGCTTTCACACAAACTGCAATGCAGATAGCGCAAACCAGCACGGGGCTGATCGACAATCACGCTAGCCACGGGATGACATCCACATACGGGGCACATACTCTGTTGCGCCACCTTACGTTGATCCATCCGCTTGATGACCATAGGAGCCCAATGCGACCAATAAACGCCCATCGCCGCCCAGATGAATAAACTAAAATGGGCTGGCACTTGACTGACATGCCCTTGGCGCAGTGAACGCCCCCACGAACTCAGTTGCTCGGGAGATTGCTGCATCAGCAAACGCACTACCCGAGCAATGGATTCATCCACCTGCGGCAACAAATCACTTAACAGTTGCTGTAGCAGTCCTTGCCAATAACTATCTGCCTCTGAGCCCAACAGAGAAAGCGGAGTCGCCTCATCTTTCCCCCAAGCGAGAAGCTGACCGAAGTCAGCCTCCTCCGCCAATTTGGCCTGTATCGAGACCAGACGGCGGCACAGCTCAAAGTAGTCAGCCAGCGGCGAGTCCTTGGCCAATGACAGCAAACGATGCGCCCTTCTGTGATACACAGCTTGGGGATCTGCCGCTTTTAACGGTTTTAGTTCCAGCGGCGATTCGCTGCCGGGGACCAGAGGTATCTCGGCTGTATGACTCATTATTTTTTCTCCACGTCCGAATGTTCATCCAACATCACTGGGTGATGTTTACGGCACCAAGCCTTAGAGACTTTGCCGTAAAGCATGCCCGTTACCGACCCTTCCACCCACGTCGCCATCCAGAAATGCACCATCACAAAAATCAACATGATGAGCGCACAAATGGCGTGTAACAGAATGGCCCAACCCACCACAGTGGCGGAGAAATAAGGCGCAAAATAAGGCTGCCACATGATGATCCCCGTCACGGTTAAAGTGACAGACGTCAGCACGAAGGCGCGAAACAATACCTTTTGCCCCGGGTTGTAATGGCCGATAGGCGGGATTTTCTCCTCGTTCTCGAACATCACATCCTTAATGGCGAGCATCCAAGCGAGGTCGTGCTTTTCCCATTTGTTGTGTTTGTAGTAACGCACCAACATCAACATCAGCGGTAGACACATCATCAAGCCCGCAATGGGATGAATGAACTTCGCCAATTGCGGTGTGCCCGCTATCGCCCCCAACCATTGAAACGACGGATAAAAGAAGGAAAAGCCAGTGAGAAAGGTCACTAGGCCAACTGCTACAATGAACCAATGACAGATGCGATCGAACAGCTTGTGACGCACTATCATTTCTTGCTTATCATGCTTGCTCATTTGTCGCCCTCCTCTTCCTGCTTAGCCTCTTCCTCTGGCGGTTGATAACCCGGCTGGTCCTCTTCCACTATGTTGCGACCGACGGTGATCTTATGCAGACAAGCGACAGCGGCAGTGGCAAGAATGCCCATAGTGCCTAAAGGTTTGACCCAGTCTTGCCACAGAGTCAGTGACAGCGGGATCTGCGGGTTATCAGGCATGTTGTAGCTTTCGGGCTGATTGATATCGTGCAATATCATCATCATACCCGTACCACCTACGCCCTCAGGGTTATAAAGTCCTGCCTTAGCAACGCCCCTTTCCTTCAGTTCTTCGACCCGTTTTTGCGAGTAAAACAACATGTCCTCACGGGTGCCAAAACGCAGCGCCCCTGTGGTACAGGACTTAACACAGGAAGGTTCCAATCCCACGGCTAAACGGTCAGAGCACATAGTGCACTTGTAGGCCTTGTTGTCCTTAGGATCGATTTTGGGCACATCGAAGGGACAAGCACTGGCGCAATAACCGCAGCCGATACACTTGTCCGAATCGAAGTCCACCACACCATTGGCGTGCTGGATAATCGCGCCCGAGGTCGAACAAGCAGTTAAGCAGGCAGGGTCGGCACAATGCATACAGGCCGAGTGGGTAAATTGCCAACGCAGCTTGTTGCTTTCCATCACCTCATGGAACTCCATCAGGGTCCAACATTGGCCCGATAGCGACATAGGGTTTTGGTAACTACCTTGGAACGTGCCCACTTCTTCCCGTAAATCATTCCACTCAGAACACGCCACTTGGCAGGCTTTACAGCCATTACACTTAGTGGCGTCGAACAGCTTGGCGACCTTTTCTGACGAATTACGCCCCTTTGCCGCAGGCGTCACCGCTGAAGTACCGGAGCGGCGGATAATGTCTTGTGATGCCATAATCAGAGCCCCTTCGCTTTAGTGATGTTAACCAAAAATGCTTTGAACTCAGGCACCTGTGTATTTGCATCTCCCACTTCCGTGGTGAGCACGTTACAGGAGTAACTCTTACGAGTGAGCGCATTATGGCTGCCGTGACGGGGTAACCCGACGGTATGAACTAACTGACCATTCACCTTTAACGGCTGCAGACGTTTAGTCACTAAGGCTTTGGTTTCAATGCTGCCACGTTTAGAGCTGACAGTGACCCAATCCCCATTGGCGATACCTTTTTCTGCTGCCAACATTTCATCAATTTCGACGAAGGTTTCCGGCATAGAAATCGCTGCCAAACGGGCATGAGTAGACCAGAAGTTAAAGTGTTCAGTTACACAGTAAGTGGTTGCCACATAAGGGAAGTCTTTATGGGAACCTAAGGTTTCCTTCACACCCGGTAACATGCGTACCGCAGGGTTACTGGTGACCTTGTGTAACGGGTTCACCCCAATAGGCGACTCCATCGGCTCGTAGTGCTCAGGGAACGGACCTTCGGCCAACAACTTAAGGGCAAAGAAACGACCCACACCTTCGGGTTGCATGATGAAGGGACCTGCGGATTCCTGTGGTGTTAACTTCATATTGAAGTCGCCCACATCGATACCATGCCACTTACCATCAACCCACTCGACGATAGTACGTTTAGGATCCCAAGGTTTGCCGTTGATATCGCAAGAAGCGCGGTTATACAGCACACGACGGTTGGCTGGCCACGCGAATGCCCAGCCCGGAGTGACACCTTTACCCGAAGGATCATGGTTGTCGCGGCGAGCCATCAAGTTGCCCTCTTCGGTCCAAGAACCCGCATAAATCCAGCAGGCGCTAGCAGTACTACCATCAGCTTTGAGTTCAGAGAAGCTACTGAGCTGACGCTGAGTCACGAGATCCTTACCGTTAAGCTCACGAGCAACTTCTTCGGCATGCGGCGAGTAAGGATTATGGTAATCCCAACTTATCGCTTGCACTGGCTCAGGCAATTTACCACCCTCTTGCTTATACAGTTCACGCATGGCCATTAAGACACCAGAGAGAATCTCAGCATCTGGCTTGGCTTCACCCGGCGGGTTAGCGCCCTTCCAATGCCACTGCATCCAACGTCCAGAGTTGACGATGGAACCTTCTTCTTCGGCAAAACACGTCGTCGGTAAGCGGAACACTTCAGTCATGATTTCAGCGGGATTCACCTCGTTGAAGCCATCGGCGTTTTGCCAGAAGGTTGCGGTTTCCGTTGCCAAGGCATCCAGCACCACCATGTACTTAAGATTACTCAGAGCTTTGAGTACCTTATTGCGGTTCGGCATGGAATTAATGGCGTTAACACCTTGGATAATGTAGCCATTCACTTCACCGTGGAAAGCCATGTCTAAGTGTTTAGTAAAGTCGTACTGCTTATCCCACTTAGGTACCCAGTCATAACCAAAGTCATTTTCAACCGTGGCGTTATCGCCCCAAAAGCTCTTCATTTGCGAAATAAAGAATTTAGGGTAATTCTGCCAATAGTTGGTTTGACCCGGACGCAAGGCGACAGGCGTGTAACGATCGAGATAGGTCTTAAGATCAGTGTCTTTTTCACTCGGTAACTTTAAGTAACCAGGCAAGCTTTGGCACAATAAACCCATATCGGTCGCGCCTTGCACGTTAGAGTGACCACGCAGTGCGTTAACGCCACCGCCCAACACCCCAATGTTACCCAGCAACAACTGCACCATAGCCATAGAGCGAATGTTCTGCGCCCCTTTAGTATGGTGAGTCCAACCTAAGGCATACATAAAAGTGGCGGCCCTATCGTGGGTATGAGTGCTGCCAATTTGCTGGCAAACCATCTCATAGTCCGGAATCGGCGTACCGGTAATATTGCTTACTGTTTCAAAGTCATAGCGATCTACATGTTGCTTCATTAAGTTCCACACGCAACGTGGATGCTCGAAGCTAGGATCGACTTTCGCGTAACCCTGTTCGTCTAACTCGTAGTACCAAGACTCTTTATCGTAGCTATCTGTTTCTTCATCGAAACCACTGAACAGACCTTCACTAAAAGAGAAATCTTCGCGCACTATGTAACTGGCATTGGTATAAGCCTTCACATAGTCGTAGTTCACTTGTTTGGTTTCAATAAGATAGCGGATCACCCCGAGCAGGAAGGCGATATCTGTGCCCGAACGGATCGGCGCATAATAATCGGCCACAGCGGCGCTACGGGTGAAGCGAGGATCGACCACCAAAAGTTTAGCGTTGTTATGTTGCATTGCTTCTGTAACCCAGCCGAATCCGACAGGGTGAGCCTCTGCAGCATTACCGCCCATGATAATGATCAAATTAGAATTTTTAATATCGATCCAGTGGTTGGTCATGGCACCACGTCCAAATGTCGGAGCAAGACTTGCTACCGTTGGAGAGTGTCAGTTACGCGCAATAGTATCGATTGCAACTAGGCCCAGTGCCCGTGCAAATTTCTGGGTGATATAGCCGCCTTCGTTCGGCATCGCCGACGAGGTCATCATCCCAGTGCTAAGCCAACGGTTAACCGTCGTCCCGGCAGAATTCTTTTCAATCAAGTTAGCATCACGATCATCTTTCATCAGGCGGGCGATGCGTTGGTAAGCTTCGCTCCAGCTGATACGTGTCCATTCATTGCTACCTGGTGCACGGTACTCTGGGTATTTAAGACGATTGGGACTATTGACATAATCCACTAAACCAGCGCCTTTAGGACACAAGGCCCCACGGTTGACTGGATGGTCTGCATCCCCTTCGATATGGAAAATACTCTGTTCGGCGTTCTTGCCATTACTTCCTTTGCTGTACATCAGCAATCCGCAACCCACTGAGCAATAGCAGCAGTTATTGCGGGTTTCTTTCGCGCTAATGAGTTTGAATTCCCGAACGGCCGCATAGGCCTTTTCGGACATCAATCCCAACGCAGAAATTGCTGAGGTGGCAGCTCCGGCAGCACACAGTCTAAAAAACTGGCGTCTGTTCATTGCGTCCTCTCACACTCTTGTCGTTATGAGTCTAGTGGTTGCTGTGGTAAAGATTGCAACCGATCGAGTGGGCCCACTTAAAGACCACACTTAATTTAAGATTATCCTTAAAGAGGAAATAGATAACAAATAATGACATGAGATCGAGATCGCAAATAACCAATCGCAAAACTTAAATCTAAATAAATAAATAATATTGAAATTAAAAACTTTAAATAATGTAAAAAACACCTATTTAAAGAGTTAAAGCCCAATAATACCAAAAGGACAATTTGTCTAGCAATGCAGGTCCATATTGTCCCACAACCTAACCATATGGTTATTAAAAATAGTTTTAGATATTAAAATGTGTATAACGATGGCGGATAAAAACACAAAAGTGACGGTTTATTGAGGGGTAAGTAGCCACTGAAATTGACAATGTAAAGATCAGCGCAAAAAGTGCAGAGTCTGCGGTGTTAAACACACCAAAAGGGCAAAGATGAGGATCGAGCTAAAAAGGCAAAACACTCAAGAAAAAGGCATAAGCAATCCACTTATGCCTTCGTTTTGTTTTATTTCAGCAGTTATGTTTAGCAAATTGGGGAGTGAATCCTGAGTATTTCAGCAAAAGCGCTCCAATGCACCCAACCCAACCGAGTCAACATCGGCTTAGTCGTTACACACAAGAGCTAAAGCGCTTAAAAGCTCACTAGCGTTCCTGCTGGCAGGTAAGCGTTAAAACTCGCTATATATAACAGGTCTGTCGCGGCTTCGATATCTGGTGCGAAGTACCTGTCTTTATCGTAATAGGCGACGACTTCACGCAATTCGGCTTTGGCCTTAGCCACCGCAGTACTTGGCGCTAAAGGTGCGCGGAAATCTAAACCCTGCGCCGCCGCTAACAATTCAATTGCCAGTACACCACGAGTGTTTTCACTCATATCGCGTAAACGACGGGCCGCAAAAGTCGCCATAGAGACGTGATCTTCTTGGTTAGCCGATGTTGGTAAACTATCTACCGATGCTGGATGGGCGTAGGTTTTGTTCTCAGACGCTAAAGCTGCCGCTGTCACTTGAGCGATCATAAAGCCTGAGTTCACGCCGCCGTTTTTCACTAGGAAAGGCGGCAGTTTCGACAGGCTAGAATCGATTAACAGTGCGATACGACGCTCGGCAATAGAACCCAGTTCGGCAATCGCAATCGCCAGATTATCCGCCGCCATAGCCACAGGCTCAGCGTGGAAGTTACCGCCCGAAATGATATCGCCCGTGTCTTGGAACACCAGTGGGTTATCGGTTACGCCATTGGCTTCAGTGCCTAACACATCGGCCGCGTGACGAATTTGCGTTAAACAAGCGCCAAGTACCTGTGGCTGACAGCGTAGTGAGTAAGGATCTTGCACCTTTTCACAGTTTGCATGGCTCACGCTGATCTCAGACTCTTCGCCCAATAGATGACGGAAAATCATGGCCGAATCGATTTGACCTTTCTGACCACGGGCCGCATGGATACGTGGATCGAACGGGCTACGACTGCCCATCGCCGCTTCGACGCTCATGGCGCCGATCACTGAACTTGCTGCGAACAAGTCTTCGGCGTGGAATAACCCTTCCAGCGCTAGCGCAGTCGAGGCTTGTGTGCCGTTAAGCAAAGCGAGCCCTTCTTTAGCCGCTAAATCGATTGGCTTAAGGCCGGCGATTTCTAAACCTTCGGCGGCAGAAATTAACTCACCTCGATAGCTCATCTCGCCTTCGCCCAGCATAGGCAGACACATGTGCGCCAGTGGCGCTAAATCGCCCGATGCGCCCACTGAGCCTTTTTCTGGCACGCAGGGATACACTTCGGCGTTCACTAAACGGATTAAGAAGTTAATCACTTCTAAACGAATGCCAGAAAAACCACGGCTTAATGAATTGATTTTTAACACCATCATCAAGCGCACTGTGGCGTCTTGCATGTATTGGCCCGTACCAGCGGCGTGCGACAACACGATTGAGCGTTGCAGCAATTGCAGATCTTCGGGCGCTATCTTGGTATTGGCCAACAAGCCAAAGCCCGTGTTGATGCCGTAAACGGTGCGGCCTTCATCCAACACTTTTTGCACGATTTGCGCACTGGTGTTGATATCAGTAATCGCCTCTGGTGCGAGTTCCAGTGTCAACTTATGACGGCTGATTTCGCGCAATTGCGCTAGGCTCAAACTGCCCGGCGTTAACACTAAGTGATTCACAGATTTCATATTTTTAGCTCCAAGCTTTTAGTTATTATTGTTATTGAGTCGTTAGCATCGGTTAGTCTTGCATAGGTAAATCGAGGCCCTGCTCCTTGGCGCAGTTTTTCGCAATCTCGTAGCCCGCATCGGCATGACGCATCACGCCTGTCGCTGGATCGTTCCACAACACGCGGCCAACCCGTTTTGCCGCCGCATCTGTGCCGTCACACACAATCACCACACCCGAATGTTGGCTAAAGCCCATGCCAACGCCGCCGCCGTGGTGCAGCGACACCCAAGTTGCGCCACTGGCGGTGTTGAGTAGTGCATTCAATAATGGCCAATCGGATACCGCATCTGAGCCATCCAGCATAGATTCGGTTTCGCGGTTCGGGCTGGCAACAGAGCCAGAATCTAAGTGGTCGCGACCAATCACCACGGGCGCCGACAACTCACCATTTTTGACCATTTCGTTAAAGGCTAACGCTAAACGAGCGCGATCTTTCAAACCGACCCAGCAAATACGCGCAGGCAGACCTTGGAAGGCGATGCGCTCACGCGCCATGTCTAACCAATTGTGCAGGTGTGGATTATCTGGGATCAGTTCTTTGACTTTAGCGTCAGTTTTATAGATATCTTCAGGATCGCCAGATAACGCCACCCAGCGGAACGGGCCAATACCTTCGCAGAACAGCGGACGAATATAAGCAGGTACAAAACCAGGGAAATCAAAGGCGTTTTCAACACCCATTTCAAACGCCATTTGGCGAATGTTGTTACCGTAATCTAAGGTAGCTGCGCCGGCAGTTTGCAAATCGAGCATGGCTTGTACTTGCACCGCCATCGAGGCTTTTGCGGCTTTCACTACGCCCGCTTCGTCGGTTTTACGCATAGCAGCGGCCTCTGCCATAGTCCAACCCTGCGGCAGATAACCGTTTAATGGATCGTGGGCCGAGGTTTGGTCGGTTACGACATCAGGTGTAACGCCGCGCTTAACCAGTTCGGCAAACACATCGGCGGCGTTCGCCAGTAAGCCCACAGATACAGGCTTGCCAGCTTGGTTTGCCGCTTCAATCATCGCCAATGCTTCATCGAGCGAAGTGGCTTTTTTGTCGACATAACGAGTGCGCAAACGGAAATCGATGCGGGTCTCGTCGACTTCACAGGCTAACACAGAGAAGCCCGCCATAGTGCCCGCCAGCGTTTGCGCGCCGCCCATGCCACCTAGCCCGCCAGTGAGGATCCATTTGCCTTTGGAGATACCATCAAAGTGCTGTTTCGCTACAGAAACGAAAGTCTCGTAGGTGCCTTGAACTATGCCTTGAGTACCAATGTAGATCCACGAACCTGCGGTCATCTGGCCGTACATGGCCAAACCTAGCTTATCTAACTCGTTGAAATGCTCCCAGTTAGCCCAATGTGGCACTAGGTTTGAGTTAGCGATTAACACGCGCGGCGCATCGGCGTGGGTGCGAAATACGCCCACAGGTTTGCCCGATTGCACTAATAAGGTTTCGTCATCTTCGAGGCGTTGTAAGACTTCGATGATTTTGTCGTAGCAATCCCAGTCGCGGGCGGCGCGGCCGATACCACCATAGACGACTAAGTCTTCTGGGCGCTCGGCGACATCGGGATGTAAGTTGTTCATTAACATACGCATTGGCGCTTCTGTGAGCCAACTCTTACAGCTTAATTGTGTGCCATGCGGTGCAATAATGCGGCGGCTTGGGTCGTGGCGCTTATCCATTGAATTTTCCTCTTTCAACCTGTGGTGCTAACTCGTATTCGCTAAGTCGCTAATACGGGTTAGCACTATTGTTTTTATTGTGTTTTTATCTTTTAACTTATAAGGGTACAGCTATCAAAGTTATTGATTTACATTGTTAATAACGCCACTGGCGTTACTTACTAAAAGTTAAGTGGCCGCCGAGTTTAAAGCGGCTACCTGGGTGAACTAATTTTGCGAAACTCACGACGCCTTGGCGTGACCAAGTGCGGCGTAAAATCTGTAAACAGGGCTCAGTGGCGGGGATTTCGAGCCTTTGCTGTAATTCTTCACTGGCGATAATCGCTTCAATCGTGTGATGCGCCTCGGTCAGCGGTGCCACTTGGGACAAATATTCGTGGGGTGTCTGCTGGGTAAAATCCTGCAATAAATAATCGGGCACCAACTCGGGATTCACATAACGCTCTTCGACTTGCAACGGTAAGCCCTGCTCGCAATGCACTAAGATCGAATGGAATACTGTCGCACCGTGCTCAAGTCCAAGGGAAATTGCGATACTCGTACTCGCCGCGACTTGCTCTAACGCCCATTGCTGTACGCTATAGCCGTGGCCGCGGTCTTTTATCTCATCGGCAATATTGCGGATCGCCAACATAGACGACTGGGATTTACACCCTGCGACGAAGGTGCCTAGCCCTTGAGAACGCTCAAGCACACCGCTATCCGTCAGCTCGGTTAGCGCACGTCGCGCCGTCATTCGGCTGCAGGTAAACAAATCGGCAAGCTGATTCTCAGAAGGCACGCGAGCATGCTCTTCCCACTCACCCGACTCGATAGAGGAGATAATGTATTGCTTAATTTCTGCAAACTTAGGAGTAGCCAAAACATTTCCTCAATATAAAGCGCTAGAATCTAGGTACTATTCACTCTTTCAAACGTTCAAAATTGCGGCTACAATCCTAGCTTGTATATACAAGTAAATACAAGCCAGCTCACATAAATTTAATAAACCGTTAATCACTTGGTTAACATCTGCCAGCACAGCGAGGGGAATACATGTCTTGGGATCAGGTTTGGATAGACGTTAACTTAGCCACAATGGACCCTTCCGTATCAGCACCTTATGGTGCGATCACCAACGCGGCCATCGCAGTAAAAGATGGCAAAATTGCTTGGCTTGGCCCCCGCAGCGAACTGCCCGCCTTCGATGTTTTGTCAATTCCCGTTTACAGGGGCAAAGGCGGTTGGATCACCCCAGGATTAATTGACGCCCACACCCACTTAATCTTTGCCGGTAATCGCGCCAATGAATTTGAGTTACGCCTACAGGGCGCCAGTTACGAAGAAATTGCTCGTGCAGGTGGAGGTATTATTTCAACCGTTAAAGCTTGCCGCGAAGCGGATGAAGCAGAATTATTCGAACTGGGTCGCCAGCGCTTAAACGCGCTCGCCAAAGAAGGGGTGACTACGGTTGAGATCAAATCAGGTTACGGCTTAGATACAGAAACTGAATTGAAAATCCTGCGTGTCGCCCGCGAGCTCGGCAAGCATCACCACGTAGATGTGAAGACCACATTCCTTGGCGCCCATGCTATTCCGCCTGAATATAAAGACAACAGCGACGGCTATGTCGACTTAATTATCAATAAGATGCTGCCCGCAGTGATCGCCGAAAACCTTGCCGATGCGGTGGATATGTTCTGCGAGAATATCGCCTTTAATCTTGAGCAAACCGAACGGGTACTCAGCGCAGCCAAAGCGGCGGGCTTAGAGATTAAACTCCACGCCGAGCAGCTAACCAATATGGGCGGCAGCGCACTGGCCGCACGTCTTGGCGCTAAGTCTGTGGATCATATCGAGTACTTAGATGAAGCAGGCGTTAAAGCCTTAAGTGAAAGTGGCACCTGCGCCGTACTGCTGCCGGGCGCATTTTACTTTTTGCGGGAAACCCAAAAACCACCTATCGATTTACTGCGCCAATACGACGTACCTATGGTGCTCGCCAGTGACTTTAATCCTGGTTCATCCCCCATTTGCTCAACCCTGCTGATGCTGAATATGGGCTGCACCCTATTCCGCTTAACACCAGAAGAAGCCCTAACAGGACTCACCTTAAATGCCGCCAAAGCACTAGGAATTGAAGACACGGTTGGCAGCTTAGTCGTTGGCAAACAAGCCGATTTTTGTCTGTGGGATATCGCCACGCCTGCACAACTAGCCTATTCCTACGGCGTGAATCCCTGCAAAGATGTAGTAAAAAACGGTAAGTTAGTTCATCAATAGAATGCGCGTACTCGCCGCAAATGTGCATAAGTAGCAAACAAAATAAGGTCGCAAAATCAAATTTGGCGACCTTATCTTGTTT
Source organism: Shewanella sp. 1180_01 (assembly GCF_052850535.1). NCBI lineage: Bacteria > Pseudomonadati > Pseudomonadota > Gammaproteobacteria > Alteromonadales > Shewanellaceae > Shewanella > Shewanella sp. 1180_01. The sequence goes on along the minus strand of NZ_VXCT01000010.1, from coordinate 73,203 downwards.
AATGGCTCGGTTAGTTTAAAAAGGATTTAAGCTTAAACACTGGCCCCATTTTCTAACTGTTCATCTTCTTGTTTCACCAGCTTATGCTCACCTTCGTTACAACCGATTTTCCAATAGCTCGAAGTATAAAAATGACTCTTAGGCAATGAATGCGCTTGCTTAAAATGCCTTCTTAACGCGCGCATGCTATTAAATTCACAGGCAATCCACACGGCTGGCTCGCCAGCAAGCCAAGGTAATTGGGCAATTCGCTCGACCAAAGGGCGACCTTCGGGATCGGCTTCAGGATTAATCACCCAATGCAGTTCGACGTGTTCAGGATGCACTAAAGGTTGAATATCTGCTTCGCTTAGCACTTCAATCACAGCGTAACCCATTGCATTATTTGGCAATCGTGCCAAGTTCACACTGATGGCGGGCAAGGCTGTCATATCACCTGCGAGTAAAAACCAATCTGCCTCAAGGTTAATCAGTTTTTTAAGCCCAGGTCCGCCGATTTGAATAATATCGCCCACCTGCGCCGTTTTCGCCCAACTCGATGCGGGGCCGTCGGTATCGTGCAGTACAAAATCCACATCGATTTCATCATCGCGTTGCTGGCGAATTGTGTAGGTTCGCATTAATGGACGTTCACCCGCTTGTGGGAATAACAACTTGATATAGGCACTCTCTTGATCAATAGGAAATCCAGCGAATCCCGCACCGCCTAAGGTCATGCGTAACATATGCGGAGTGATATAAGTCGAGCGGATCACTTCTAGCTCACGTGGTGCAGGTTTATTCATTATGATTTTTTCCTATGGCGTTTTCTGCCGTTAAGCGCAACTCAATGGCTCCTTTGCCAGTCATGTCTTTTGGCTGACTAGATGGTCTTTTTTGAGTAAGGCAGTCAGTTTCACTTTTGGCGGCAGTCGCCTCATCCACACTTTTGCTGATCCGATTGGCAAGTTTAATAAAAGTATCGACTTCGGCTGAACTGAGCGCCTGCGTCATACGCGCTACAGTTTTGCGTTCTGAGGTACTGATCTGGATCATGATCTTTTCCCCCTCAGCCGTGGGTCGCAGCAACTGGCTGCGGCCATCCTTAGGGTTATCGATTTTAGTGATCAACCCACCCTGCAGTAACTCATTAAGAACACGGGTAATTTGCGCTTTATCCCGCTGCATTCGCAGGGCGATAGACTGGGCTGTCGATTCAGGATTGCGACACACGCCCTTCAAGGCACGGATATGAGTGACAGGTAAATCAATCTCTTGTGCAGCAATATCGCTACGCAATTGCTTTTTGTAGGCATGCACTAATCTGTGCAAAGTTTCACTGAGTGACAATGAAGGCATAGAAGGCTCTCGATATAGTTGACTTAATCAACCATATCGAAACTAATTGACAGCGTCAACTATACTGAACTTAAAAACCGTATTTTTGGCTAACATCCGCTAACAATGCCTGCCACTTAGGATAGCTCGATAACTCCCCATTCCAGGGCGCCATGGTCTTTTCTATCTCAGGCTTTTGGCCTTGCTTTAACTGATATAAATAAGCAAACGCTGAAGCACGATAATTAGCAAGACAATGAACTAAAACATTTTTTTCCTTATGCTGATCCATTGCTGTAAAGAAGGCTTCTACATCTTCTACCTTTGGATTTTGCCAATCCACGGGAATATACACGTACTCCATTCCGGCCTGAGTCACGAGTTTTCTTTCATCGGGATGGGCATCTTTGCTACTGTCCGGCATAAGGTTGATCACTACATCCACACCCGCCTGTTTAAGCTGTTGAAACTGTTGTTCATTCGGTAAACCCGAACTTAATAGCTGTGGCGCTTGCTGCTGTAATGCCCTCACATCTTTTATATTTTCGACCGATTTAAATTCAGTAGTGATATTAGCGGCATTCGCCAGCGGAGCACCTAGAAACAGGGCAAAAACAAGGCTCGACAGTGCGGTTTTTCTCATCAACAACTCCTTAATCAACATAAAAAATCTGAGGCTTGCTTAATCCTCTGATAATCCCTTATCCGCTAAGTTCAGTAAAATCACTCAGGATGTAAAAACCTTTGAGCAAGCGCTCATTTTTAATATTACCTAGGACAACTTTTCCCAGTTACAACACAAAGACAGCAATTAATCGCTCAGTCACAAAAATTAACCGCTGAATGGCAGCAACGTCAACAAGATGAGCCTCAATGGTATTGTCTGTCGGCACCAGAAGTCATGATGAGTAATGCTTTCTCTGTTAGGCATGAATTAGGCGCTTCACTGTTTTATGTGGATGAGAATCCATTTGAAATCCACTTATTCGATGGTGGCTGCCCATGATAGTGTTCCACAAGGATTCCATTAGTTCCCGGACAACGAATCCTCTCTTCTCACTCCAAAGTATCAATAAAACTAGCAACAAAAATTTTTGCGGTTTGGTTGCAATAAACTGCTAGGATAACCGTTCAAATTTGAGTTTGATCACACTAATCACGGATTAACACTTGAGGTATAGGTTCAATAACGGATTTGCCTCAATGTCTTTGTATGAGTAACCCGATGAAAAGAATAATAAATGCGTTAATGCTGACCATGTTAGCAACAGGTTGTAGCGATCCAAACACAACGCAGACCAATCAAACCACCGAGCAAGCCAAGGCCGAAACCGTTCAGGTACTGAGCCTTAAGCAGCAACTCGCGCCAATCACCCAGCGTTATTTTGCCCTAAGACCCGAAATCGCCACCTATTATGGCGTGGCCGAGGATGAAGCGGGTAAAGATGTGCTATCTAAGCTGACCGATTACAGCCCATCGGGGGAAAATCATCGCCGTAAAGCGCTTAAGGCCATATTAGCTGAACTCAATACTATCGATGCCAGCCAGCTTAGCGCCTCGGAGCAAGTGAGTTTAGGCTCGATAAAATCCGAAATCGCTGGTGCCCTGTTACCTGCCGAAACCGTGGCCTATGGCACTATGCTCGGTGAATACGGTGTTTGGTTTTTACCATATGTTGTCAACCACTTATCTGGATTGCATGTTGAATTTCCGGGGTATATGGAAGATAAGTTTGCGGTCACCACCCCAGAACAAGCTAAGGCCTATCTCAACCGCTTAACCATGTACCCAGCCGCCATGGGCACAGTTATCGATAAGCTGGATCAAGATGTGCAAATGGGGGTGATCCCACCCGACTTTATTATCGATAAGACCATAGCCGTGTTGCAGCAACAGTTAGTGCACCATGCTAATGAGCATCCCTTAGTCAGCAGTTTTAAAGCCAAATTAACCGCCGCCCAAGTACCTGAAAGTGAGGCGTTGGCGAACTCTGCCGCCGAACTGGTGGAGACCAAATATTACCCTGCGACGCGCCAGTTGATTTCCGCACTGCAAGCCGTGCGCCTCAAGGCCACCCATGTGGCGGGACTCGGCCACCAACCTCAAGGCGCTAAACTCTATAAGGCGATGATTAAACACCTCGCCAATTCGGAGATGACCCCAGATGAGATCCACCAACTAGGATTAGACGAAGTTGCGCGCATTACCGCCGAGATGGATGTGTTACTCAAACAAGTAGGTTACCGCAAAGGCACAGTTGGCGAGCGCATGCAGCGATTGCTCAAGAATCCTAAATACATCTATCCCAACACCGCCGAGGGTAAACAGCAATTAATGACGGACATTCACGGCTATCTGGCTAAAGTGAATGCCAAGTTACCGCAGTGGTTTGGGTTGTTACCAAATCAAGAAGTTGCGGTTGAAGCCGTGCCCGATAGCCGCGCCGCCGCGACCAGCGGCGCATTTTACGATGCGCCTTCACAGGATGGTTCGCGTAGGGGCACCTTCTGGATAAGTCTGTACGATATGGCGGCGCTGCCCTCCTATTCGCTGCAAACCTTAACCTACCACGAGACCAATCCCGGCCATCATCTACAGACGCTCATAGGTCTGTCGGATACCTTGCCGCTGCTGAGTACCATTTTTTACTCTAATGCCGCAGGAGAAGGTTGGGCACTGTATGCCGAGCGCTTAGCCGCCGAGATGGGCATGTATCAGGATAATCCGATTAACGACCTTGGCCGCTTGCAGTCCGAGTTACACCGCGCGGTGCGCTTAGTGGTCGACACAGGTATGCATGCCAAGGGATGGAGCCGTGAGCAAGCCATTGATTATGCGGTGGCTACTGAGGGAATACACCTCTCTGAAGCCACGGGCGAAATCGAGCGCTATGTGGTTTGGCCTGGGCAAGCCTTAGGTTACAAGCTGGGCGAGCTGAAAATTATCGAACTGCGGGCCAAGGCCAAAAAAGCCTTGGGCGATAAGTTTGATATTAAAGTCTTCCACGACAGGCTGCTCGAAAACGGCGCCTTGCCCTTAGATCTATTAGAGCAAAAAATCGATCAGTGGCTCGAGTCTGCGAAGGCGGCCAATGTTGCCGCCGAGACCAAGGTTTAGTTCGGGTAAAACCGCTCACATCATCTCAAATCGGGGCAGCTTAGGCGGCCCCTGTTCTTTTTTCGGCTCCCTTTGTTTTTACGGCTCCCTATGCTTTTACGTTTCAGGTTAATCCGCAAAACGACGTTGATACTTGCCGCTTAAATAGCGGATCACCACAAAACCGACAACACCAGGCAGTGTCCACGACAGCAGGCGCAAATTGCCATTGTCGATAAACAAGCGGCTGCCACCAAAGGCGAAAAAGGCGGTGTAGCAGGCGATACCCGAACCAATCATGGCGCCTAAATGCTCAATCCACCATTCTAATTTGGTCAGGGTCGCCTTAAAGCTATAGCGTAGGAATCCCGCCCCAACTGTTGTACCTAACAGGCCGAAAATCATCGCAAGGATCAGTTTTTCTTGGTATCCCCATAGCGCCATCACAGGGCCAAGTAGCGTCAAGCTCAGCATTAACGACAAATGCAGCGGCGACTTTAATTGCTGACGCTGCGCCTTATAACGCAGAACCAACACGCCATGCCTAACGGTCACTAAGGTTAATAAGCTGATATAGATGAGAAATATCCAAGCATTTTTACGATCCGCAATCTGCGCTGCTAAGGCATCCACGCTGGCCGCAGGCTGTTTAATCACCGCGAGCGGATCAATGAGGCCCGTCGTTGCCATCGCCACACCCGTCGCTGCCACTGTATACATGGCATAAACATAATAACGGCCAAAACGACTATGGTTCGCGCTGCCCTTTTTCAGCATGGCAGGCATCCAAAATAACACTAATGCCAGTGCGCCGGCGGTAATATGCACAAATTGCGACAGGGTGAAAATCGTGTTCATCATCTTGCTCCATCAAAGTTTGAAGCTTGATATTAACGAGCGTGGGAGTCACCCATAAGTGCCAAAAGTCATGTTTTAGGGATTAGCAGAAAGCAGCCACTGGGTGTGGCTGCAATTGGGGCGCTTATAGTCCGGTATGTTTATCAAGTTTTAAAGTGTCGATGATCGAGAAGGTGTAACCTAACTCGGTAAACATTTGCTCGATATTACGCTTAAAATCGATGGGGCGATCTAAATCGAGTTGATTAATAAAGAAGTGGTGTTTTGTCGGGATCTTAATCAGCAACTGTTTTTGATAAAAACAGGCTTCAACCTCAGCATTTAACTCGCGGCTCAAAGCCAACAAATTTTCCATCATCAAAGGATTGAGTAAGTAGCGCGCCTCGACTTGGTCGCTGCTATAAACCTCAAAGCGCCGCTCGAACCTTACGTCCTCAAGCTTGACGCGCGACAACTTAGTCTTAAAACCCTCAAGGCGATTTTTTAAACTGCCCTTATCTGTGACTAACAGCGTAGTACTATTGAATCGCTTAGGAATATTGCACACCAGCAGTACACCATTGAAGATGGTTTCCCGCTGAACCGAGCCATTATTGTTCGACTTAGTGTTGTAAGCATCGACCTCATAAAACTGGAACGGCACCTTGTTATAGGTTCCCTTAAGGCAATTTTGCGCATACTGCTTATCGGTTTTAGGCAGCAGCCCCAGCTCAAGGAAGAGAGAGAAATCGACCTTAGGCTCCCTCGTTAGCGCAAAGTCATCGCCAAAATACTTAAGGCTAATGGGATAGAGTTTTTCAAAGGCGGCATTATAGAGCTCATTGCTTTCCTTACCCGAGGCAATGACCGCTAACGCTATCACGGGAGCGGGCAGGAACGCGACAATCATCAAAGGCACAAAATAATCCATAGGCACCAGCATAAACTGGACCCCGAGCTGCCCGGCGAATGCACCCAAAATCACCGTGATGCATATGTAGTAGATTGGGGTGGTGAACTTGGCATTTTCACGCCGCCTTTGGTTTACGCCTTCACGCTTTGCTTCAAACGGACCGCATTTAGGGGCGATTTTTTGTTTGTAATACTTCTGAAAGGCAATACGGTGATCTTCGGGAATATCAAATTCAATCGAACTCATTGGCTCCTACTCTTACGATTCAAATCCATTTAGGCCAATGATTTTACATAATTTAGTTACCGAAAAACAGTTAAGCAGCCTGAGGTATATGCTGAACTAATCGTTAACCGTGGCTAAAGACAAACGACGTGCTCGACGCTGCAGTAACCAGAAGATGACTAATACCCCAAAGGAAGCGGCGAAGGTGGTCAGCGTCAGCGCAAAACCTTTGAATGACAATAGGTTTAAGCTAAAACCATCTAACGCTAACACAGCCAAGCCCAATGGTATTTGGATGAACACAGCGGTGAACCAATCGAAGGGAAGTTTAGGAAAAATCCTGTGGTAAGCGTAAAGCACTAAACCTGCTAGCAATATCAGCAAACTCGCATCGTGAGCCCCTAACAGCAGGTACTCCACACTGTTCGGCGTAATCTTGGGCACTGCACTTAACATATCCAGCATATAACCCGCGCTAGCAACTAATGAGAAACTGATAAAACTCAATAACGCTAATAAGATACCAAAACCAAATGCGGGTAAATATTTCATTTATCTCTCTCTATTCGCAGCTGAAAATACGCAGTCTCATCTCCCAAAAAACCACTGCATAGAAACCACAGGATAGAAAAGGGACTGTAACTACAATAACAGCCAAAATTTCCCTTAGCTATTAAGACCATAGTCTTATGGCTAGCACAAACCCGTGCGCGATATACGGTGAGCAAACAGGTAAAACGCAAGCGCCAAATGTTAATTCACTTATTTCTCCGCCTGATATTCAGCTAACTGTTTACGGTATTTGTCTTGGAAGAATGGATGGTCCGTTAACTCAAGCGCTTGCTTTTCATACTTAATCGCTTCAGTTCGCTGACCTTGGCTCGCATAGACACTTGCCAATGCATGGCTGGCCTCGAATGCTGTTGGGATCGCCTTTAAGGTTTGCAGATAAATGTCGATAGCTTTGGCAGGATCAGTCGTCTCGAAGGAACGTGCCAACGCGATAAGCGAATCGATAGCGGGCACATCAAAACCATATTTGTCGTTCGACAGGGTTTTATAATGCGCCAAAATAGCGGCTACGCCTTGACGTGATATGGTCGAGTCAGGCTTAAGCACTTGGTGTACATCGCTAAAAATAGCTTCAATACCATAAGCCGTCGCCAAAATAGGTTGCGTCATATAGTAAGTGCCATCGAAGCGCTTGATGCGGTAGTCGAGAGAATCCGTGGCGTTCGCTTTGATGATGGCTTCAAGCTTGGCAAAGTCAGCTAACTGATTTTGTTCGAAATCACTGTCGCTAGTGCTCATAAAAAGGAATCTTGGCTTCCCTTTCATCCCTGCGAGCTTCTTTGCAGCATCTGCCATTACAAAAGCGTAGTTATCATCCAGTACCGGACTTGCGGCGATGTAAGCATTAAATAAGCTTGGGCGATTCAAAAGCGTGTAGAGGCTAAAAGTGGCATTGCCAGTGAAGCCATTAAGGATCCGAAAACCATTTGTGCGATATTGTTTGTCGATGGCGGGCAGTAGATCTTGTTCCATAAAATCCAAAAACTGCTGATTTTCTTGCTGCATAATGGCTAAAGTTTTTAACTCACCTAAGCCTGCATGACCATCTGGCGCCGTCACGATAATGGTTTCCAGCCAAGGCCAGCCACCGTTATGACTCATCCAGTCTTCCATTCCAGCGAGATAGCCATGGCTACGAGGATGTAAATCCACCAGCACCACATAGCGTTTATCCGCTTTCGATTGGTAACTCGCTGGTAATGTCACCTTAAAGTCAGCAGGCTCAGTTAACAGGCTCGAACTGACCTTTAACATCTGTGGTTGAGCGGGAAAGGTATTATCGGCATTTGCTGACACACTGAAGAATGCAAAGCAGTAAATCACCAGCAGAATTAATAGCGTACGCATAAATTTCATTCCTTGAAAATCAACTATATAAGTATCAGCCGAAGTTAACACCCGTATTCTTGAAAGTAAATCCGATATCACGGCCTAACCCTTTCGCCAAACACATACCCAATATTAGCCATTCCCATTTTGGTTGTGATGGCGGTGGTAAGACTCGCGAAATAGACTAGCCAATTTCGCCAATAACGCTTAGGATCGGAGTTGCATTTTTAAGCCAACATATTGTGGAGTATCAAAACATTATGGGTATCAGAGCCATAGTCGTAGACACAGCAGGCACCACGACAGACCTAAACTTTATCCAAGATGTACTATTCCCCTATTCTGTCAAAGCCTTGCCAGACTTTTTAGAACAGAACCAACACAATGTATTGGTTGAAAACTGTATTTGCGACACCCGAGATATCGCCCTAGAGCCAGATGCGGACTTAGCACGCGTGACAGAAATTTTGCAGCAGTGGGTTAGCGAAGATCGTAAAGCAACACCACTCAAAACCCTGCAAGGCTTGATCTGGAAGCAAGGCTACGGCCATGGCGAATTTAAGGGCCATATCTTCCCTGACTTTATTGAAGCAGTGAAACGTTTTAGCGCGCAAAAGTTGCGTATTTACAGTTTTTCATCAGGCTCTGTTGATGCGCAAAAACTGTTGTTCAGCCACAGTGACGGCGGCGATTTAACTGAGATGTTCAACGGTCATTTTGATACCCGTACAGGCAACAAATTAGATAAACAGGCTTACTGCAATATCCTCAACACTATCAGCTTAAGCCCTAAGCAAGTGCTGTTTGTGTCTGATGTGATTGAAGAATTAAAGGCTGCCGAAGCTGCAGGCATGATGACCTGCCAAATGGTACGCGATAGCAAACAGCGCACTGGTGAGTTCCGTAAAATCAGCAGCTTCGATGAGCTGCTGATTGAATAACGTGATTGTTGAAGAACGCAATAGTCGACTAATTCAGCCAAGCTGATTTAGCCAAAAATGAAAGCGACCTTATGGTCGCTTTTTTATGGGTCTGCTTATTTGCCCTTTTCCGTCAGTGGAAACGCGGCCGAGATACACTTTTTCACTTCAAAACGATAACCATAATCCGCTTTCTTATCCGGCGTGATCTGCAAAATCTCATAGTCATTTAACTCGATCACATTCGATTCGGCGGGCTTCTCACAACGCGAACGGCTATTGGCTTCAAGCGCAAAGGCAAACGTCGCTAACCACTGCCGCACGAGATACTGATATTGCGCCCGCACCGACGCATAGGTTTGCTTGCGTTCCGCTTCTTCGCGCTCATCGGCGGTTTGTTTATCAGCCGGTTTGTCGGCTTCAAGCTCGGGCTTAATCTTAGCTAACTCAGCAATCGGTGCCGTCAGCACATCGGTCGTATGCGGCATAAGCCCTAATGCTGGCTCGACGGGATTATGTTCAGAAGCTTCTTGAGTTGTTGTAATAAAGTCCGCAAACGAGGTTTGAAGGCGGGTTTCTAAATCAATCAGTAAGCTCAAGTGATATAAGACCACAGCCGCCAACACGATACGGATCGTAAAGGTCGTTTTACGAAAGGATGTATGTGAGGTGATCCGTAACGACTTGACACCCAAAGGTTTAAGCAAAAAGATTAATACTAAATAGATGGGAATAATCAACTGCAATGCCAGCAGCACAATTGCGCTCACCATTAAAAACCAAGCGGGCATATAGAGTAAAATCGCTAAGTTATGGGTGTAATCCAGATGACTTGCCGACACCCCAACCACTTCATTGACTATGGCGCCAGACCAACCTAAGGCAAAGTTGGCAATAATGGCGTAAAACAGCAACAACACGGCCTTGCCCGCCAAACTGTGCCAGACCCGCTCGAACACGGGCCAAAACTCGATGGCCATAGCAATAACCGCAATCACGGCGACCACACCCATCAAGTCGGTACTAAAGGCCAATATCAAGGCAATAAGATACAGCTTTTGCGCAAAGGATAACTTAGCAAACCCTTGGCTTAGGTAGCGCCACAACTTGCTCAACCCTAGCTGGAGCTCGCTAGGCAAAGGCTTAATGACTTGCCGTAAGTGCTGGCGGGCAGATTCAGTGTAACGACCTAAATTCATTATAATTTTAAATTCCGGTTACGATTAAGACACGCTTGAGTTGCCGATGTAAGCTTCAAAATCTATGGCGACACTCGCGTCACCTATGCCAGTGTAGCGACTAACTTTGGCAATTCACTAGCAAAATTTGCCGAGTCCTCCCTTACGGCGAAATGAATCTCCCACGAGATTCTATGTCGATGACGCGGAGCAGACATATCGTTTAAAGGGATTTAGAAGTAATAGCTATGAGTAAATCAAAGCGACCTTAAGATCGCCTCAATGAAGTGTTATGAAGCTGACTCAGAATAGACTCAAACGACATTTAACTCCCGCTCGGCAAAGACAGCTTTCGCGACGAACATGCCATTCAGTGCTGCGGGGAAGCCAGCATAAACAGACATTTGCAGTATCACTTCGACGATTTCCTGCGGTGCACAACCAACATTCAATGCGCCATTAATATGGACGTTAAGCTGCGGCTGGCAATGCCCTAATGCAGTGAGCGCCGCGACTGTGACTAACTCCCGTGTCTTAAGATCGAGTCCTTCACGCTGATAAATATCCCCAAAAGGATATTCGATAATGTACTTGCCCAAGTCGGGACAAATATTTGCCAGACTATTGATCACTTTCTCGCCCGCCTCGCCGTCGATTTCTGTCAGCTTAGCTAAGCCCTGCATATACCTTTGATTACCCATTTTTAACTCCTGTTGGATTGGACCACAGAAGTCAGCTTACGCCTTAGAGTTAACTCTAAGTCAACGGCTGATTGATAAACCCAATCCATTCTGCTTCTTTTTCCGCATAGTCGCGGTGCCCGCTCACATTTCGCACCACAGACCGTAGCAAACCGATTTTCTCGTAATACCTGAGCGTATGCGCCGACAAACCTGTGAGTGCAGCAAACTGACCTATGTTCATAATCTAACGATCCGCAGGATGATTAACGCCATCATTCGTGGGCACATTTTCTAAATCGAATGGATTGACCCCTTCGAGGCAACCAATGTTGTAACCATATTCATGGGGATTGGAACGCCGCTGGTGATGGGTGTAAATACCGCAGTTGGAGCAAAAGTAATGCTTGGCGGTTTTGGTATTGAATTCATAGCATTTCAGCACATCTTCACCCTTGAGGATCTTGATCCCCGCCAGCGGTACAGAGCCGACAATCGCGCCCTTACGGCGGCAGATAGAACAATCGCAGCGGCGAGGATTTTCAATGCCATTGGGCAGCGATAATTGCAAAACCACAGCGCCGCAATGGCAAGACGCTTGGTGTTCAGCTTGAATATGGGTGTTTCCGACTCGTTTAATCATACACTGCTCCTTGTTTCGCTTAATATTATCGCTAAATGCCTATAACGCCATGGCTTGTCGCTTGTTCTTTATGCTGCTAGTCTGACCATCTTAAACGAGCGTTTCAACTCGCATTTTTAGATCGGCAATTCAATGCCAAACACACTGGAAAACACAATGGAAAAGTTTCTCGCACAGCACCCTATAGTGACCGAAATCCCCGTGGCTTGGGGCGAAATGGATGCGTTGCAACACGTCAACAACGTCGTCTATTTCCGTTATTTTGAAACGGCCCGTATCGACTTTTTCAATCGCCTCTTCCCGCTAGATACCCTGTATAAATCAGGTATTGGCCCGGTGATCAGCGAAAATCAGGCCCGCTATAAACGCCCAGTGACCTTCCCCGATACTCTATTAGTGAGTGTCAGCATTAGCGATATTCACAGCGATAGATTTACCATGCATTATCAGGCTTTTAGTAAACAGCAGCAGGCAGTAACCACCTTAGGTACTTCAGTCGCGGTGATGTTTAACTTTAAAACCGGCAAAAAGGCCGACTTACCGGCAGAACTGCTGGCGATTCTCAAACAACACGAAGTCGCCTAAGCTAACCAAATCGATAGCTAAATTGCCAGCACACTTTAAGACACTCCTTGAGGGAAGCATGTATGTCAGATAACGAAAATATTGAGATAGCTATTGAACATCAACAGGATAGACAGCGTTTTATTATCTCTGTCGATGGCTATGAAGCCGTATTGGAATACCAATTATCAGGCAAGGATATCGATTTTAGCCGCACCTTTGTCCCCAACGAACTGCGCGGTAAAGGACTTGCCGAACGCTTAGTTCGCCACGGACTTAAATGGGCCAAAAGCCAAGATTTGGCTATCCAAGCCAGCTGCTGGTATGTGCAGAAGTTTTTGAAAAACTAGACTTAAAACATAAGCAAACACATCGCAGCAAAGGAGTGCCGCTAAATGACAGTCGCCCTATGTCGTAAAAGTTTACTGCTTGTAAGCTTACTTATCTTGTCCGCCTGCCAACAACGCCAAGCCATTCTGATTACCCAAGGTATTGAACCCGTTAAGGTAAAAGCCATTGAAACCGCCTTGATTCAATCTGGCTGGCAAGTAAATCAGAGTACCATCGCCATTCCGGCAGAATTCCCTAATACGGCCATTACCACCAATCCCGCTTATCGCGATTCCCAAGCCATCACTGAGATTGAAGATCTCCTCAAAGGCCAAGGTTTTGCCGAACCGACAGAGTATAAATTTGCCGAAGGTAAGCACTTTTTCAGTATAAATAATATCGGTATTTACTTACGTAACAGTGAACAGGTTTTGCAACCTTTACCACCAGACTTTATCAGAACAGATCATTGTACTGCGGGTGATGCAACCCTGAATCTTTCGCCTCAAGGCCAAGCCGTGCTCGAATATGAGAGGCCCATTAATGATAATTTTGAATTAGAACAACACACAGGAACTTGGCAATTCGATGGTGCGCAACTCAGTGTCACATTAAACCGAGCCCAGCAGGTGTTTAAGTTAACCCACGAGCAAAGACCTATTTGGCGTGGTCTCAGCCCTGCGGATATCTACACGCCAATCCAAGATTCTAATTTCAAAGTGCTTAACTGCACCTTTTTGCTTATCTATCTTGAGTAGAGCCTTAAGCCGTATCCGAGCTTAAGCCTTTATTTTTACATTTAAAAACACTTGTACTGTACAGAGCTAAATCCAATACACAGGGTAATGGCGCTTGGGATCGGTGGAGAGGTTATTGACCACCAGCGCGACCAGTAAGAGTAATACTGAGCCGAGGAACACTGGCATTAACGCGTAGAGAAAGCCGAGTTGATGTACGTTCTCACCGCCTATCACGGCGATCAATGCCGTTGCGCCGCCAGGTGGATGCAGAGTACGGGTCAAGTACATTAATGCGATAGACAGGGATACCGCTAAGGCGCTGGCTAGCACCACATAATCGCCACACACTTGGTACACTGCGACCCCAATTAAGGCCGATAAGACACTGCCGCCAATCAAGTTACGCGGCTGAGAAAACTCTGCCAGCGGTGCGCCGTACACCAGCACAGCAGAAGCGCCGAATGAGCCAATCACAAACATAGTGCCAACGAGGTTTTCGCTCATATAATTTGCGAGACTCGCGACCAAGTAAATGCCACAGAAAGCTCCAACCCATGACCACACAATCTTTTTAAGTGGCTGTCTTGGTGGGCAAATGTCCTTCGAGCGCATGCGGGTAAAATAGAATCTCATGGTTAATCCGAACCGATAAAAATGAGGCGATACAGATAAGTGATCTGCATCACAGTTAACGGGTCGACAAATTAACGCTTCAGCAGCGCAATTGCAATTGCGCTGACCGAGAGACGGGAAAGATTAAGCACTTTCACCATTCAGGTTGGCGAGCATTTCGCGGATATCTTCAGGAATAGGGCGACTCTTTTCGCAGCTGTAGTCGTAATGCACCAGCGTAGTTTTCACTTCAGCGGTTTTATTGCCGGCTTGCCAGCAGGTTTGCGTCAGCTCGAAACTGCTGTTGCCGATACGGCTGACATAGGTTTTCACTGTCACGCTTTTGCCGTAATAGGTTGGCGCAATAAACGCCACGGTAAAACCCGCGACAATTAAGTTCCATTGCTGCAAATCCAACTCTGGATTAAAAATCTCGAAAATTGGCGTACGCGCGGCTTCGCACCATACGGGGATCACTGTGTTGTTGATATGGCCTAGACCATCGGTTTCTGTGAATCTTGGGTGGATTTCGAGGCTGTATTCGGTAACTGACATTCGGACTTCCCTTTTATTGTTATTCTATAAGCTGATGAATTTAATGATTATCGCGATTAAGCTACCCGCACCAAATTCATCCTTTATCCCAAGCCTACCAGACCCTAAAGGCTAAACAAACCTAGATCTTAGAATTGGCAACTGGCAGTTTCTGCCGTTTGCTTGCCATTGGCATCATACTTTTTCATGCATCCTGCCTTACCCATATCATAAATTTTTTCATATTCTAACTTGCCACTATTGTAGGACTTAAACACGCCATGGCTTTTTGGGTTTTCTAAGTGATAAATAGTGCGACCTTTGACCATTTTAGAATGAGCAGCAAACCCTGGGTCTTCCTGATAGATCACACCCTTGATATAACGCTTATGGACCACATGCTGTTCATCGATGCGCAGCATTTCTTGCGCGATTTGGCCATTAGAGTCGTAACACACTTTATCCACGGCATAATTGCTATCTAACTCTTCGATGCAATTCACAGCACCGTTATCAAAATATTCCCGCTGCATACCGCAGCGCGCAATGGCGTTATCCCAGAAATAAGGTTCACCGTTCCAGGTTTCACCTTCTTGCTGGCAGTAGTTCCAAAAATGCTTTAACTGGCCATTCGGATAGAAGCTGTAATGGGGGCCAGAGAGACGGTTATTCACCAGTTGACCATATTGAGAGAGTGAGTATCCACCATCGGTGGAATAACTGATACTTGGGCCATATTCCTTACCCGCTTTAAAGGCCTTCATATACTTTAAACGGCCGTTGGAATCGAACTGATATTCTTTATCAACTGACCCATTAGTGTAATAAGTTAATTCGGATAGTAGACCGCCGCGATACACTCGCTGCTCACCGTCTTTAATTGAGCTAGTCTCAGCATTTTTTGAGTTTAACACGCCCTCACAATCGCCTGTGTAAGGCTCTTTTCGCATCATGCATTCATCCTGCGAGGGTTTAAGCTTAACGGCTGCATTAAACTTATACTGACTCAACTCATTGAGATCGCCGTTAGGCTCGAGCCACATTTGTGGGCCATCTAACTCGCCATAACGATAGTTAGCAACATTGCTGACGGCATTTGGGCCTGAATACCATAAGCTTTCACCGTGGAGTCGGCCCTGATCATAATGTTTAAGGGCAAACATAAAATTATCTTTGTTGAATAACTTTGCCTCACCTTGACGTAGGCCATTCTCATAGCTGACTTCAGTCTTGTAGAGATAGGTAACAGATTGCTTAGTGGTAAAAGCATCGTTAGCATCTGGCGTTCGGATATACACCCAAGGGCCTGAACGTTTACCATCGAGGTAGCTGCCTTCACCAGTTTGAAAGCGATAGTCCCCTTGGGTGACCTTTTCCACCCAAGCGCCTTGTTTTACGCCCTTTTGGTATTGGCCTTTACTGCCATCGGACTCAAGCCACTCGCCATCTTTTACGCCATTGAGATAAATGCCCTTTTCGGACAACTTCTTCGCGCCTTCGGTGCTCGAATCGTAATCTGGGGTATAGATTTCACTCGGGCCATCGGGCACGCCCTTGTTATAGTGGATAAAGCCATAGTTATCGGCGTCATCCATCATGGACTGCAACACCCATTTACCCTGCTTTTGGCCGTCGAGGTACTCGCCTTCCCAATAGGTTTCACGGCTGTCGGCTTCAATCCACTTACCCACTTGCTTACCCAGCTTATAGTCACCGGCATACATCACACTGCCATTACGGGCATCGTAGGCGGCAAAGTGACCATCAAGCTCACCTTGCACATAATGAGCTTCACTGGCAACACCTGCCCAAGTACTACCCATGCTCATAAATTCATAAAAAGCGCCGGTACGCGGAATTTTGTCGCTGCCATTTTTAAGCCAATCGATGTTATCGGCCTCGTAACCAATAGCCACCAGCATAAAGCCGCCATCTTCTTCGACATAGGCACTGCGATCAAAGGTCGCGACTAGACTGTATTTTCGTTCACGCCCCTCGGCATCTTTATCGGTGCGAGTCACGGGATAACGCAGCTTGTATTCCACTGCGGTTTTCACATCCGTCGGCGTACCTTCAGAGTTTCGATAACCGATTAAGGTTGGCTTGAGCTTAGATGACCCATCAAGAATCGCTTTGATGTCAGGATCTTGGACACCCTCAGCCTCATAGGTCATACGGTATTGCTGTGGCGGAATTTGGCTTAGCACTTTACGGACACCGCCCACGGTAAATGTGGTAATGGTCGGTGCCACTGCATCGAGCACAACTTGTAGGCGCAGTAGTTTAGTCAGCTCTTCCCCCTCAAAACCATAGCCGCGCAGATGCAGACCATCTTCATCCTTGAGCATGACGATCACTTCTTTGGTGCCACCCTTATCGAAGTCATAGTAAAACACCGCCACAATTTCAGCGCGGCCGTAATCGTCAATGCGCACGCCTGGCGCATCGCCGTAGAGCATTTCGCTCCATACGTGCTGGTCTTTTTGGTAGAAATCGAGCCATTGGCCGTTAGGAAGATCCACGGGACCGTGAACCACTTTGTCGAAATCCGCCGCCACCGCAGCAGGAATGACCGCAAAAGAAGAAAGTAACACAGCACCGACAGCGGCGCATAAATGACGAATCGAAAGTTCCATTTAACTATCCTTTACACCGACACCTTGCGCCTCGTGCGCACCAGTAAACGGGGCGAATTTTAAGCTAAGTTAGGCGCTTCAGGAAGTAGCAGAAACAAAAAAGGCCGCAATAGCGGCCTTTAGTAACAATGACTTAACAATCAGTTGTTATACATAGCATTTATTTCATGGGCATATTTATGGTAAATCATTTTGCGGCGCAACTTGAGCGTTGGGGTAATTAAACCCGCTTCCATCGAGAAGGCTTCTGGCAACAGCGTGAACTTTTTGATCTGTTCAAATCCCGCCAGCTCATGCTGCAACTGCTTTAAGCGCTGCTCAAAATGTTCAACCACATGGCTATGGCGCAGCAATTCTAAAGGCGACTCATACTTCAGCCCTTTGTCCTTCGCCCACGCTTCCAGTGACTCAAACGCTGGCACAATTAAGGCGGTCACATAGTTACGCGCATCGGCAATAATCGCCACTTGTTCGATAAAAGGACAACAGCCCACAGCGCCCTCAACCCGTTGCGGCGCAATATATTTGCCGTTAGAGGTTTTCATTAACTCTTTGATACGGTCGGTAATAAATAAGTTACCTTTCGCATCGAAACGCCCTGCATCACCGGTTTTTAACCAACCATCTTCAAATGCAGCAGTGGTATCTTCAGGACGATTGTAATAACCACGCATCACAGTCGCGCCACGAACTAAAATCTCATCGTCCTTACCCAGCTTAATTTCGATTTCAGGTAGGACTTTACCATTTGATCCGGCAACACGATTGTCCAAGGTGTTACAGGTCACAGTGGCGTTTGTTTCGGTCATGCCGTACCCACAAAGTACAGGAATATTAATTGCATGAAAGAAACTGCCAACATTCACATCTAATGCCGCGCCACCGCAAGGCATAAACTTCAAACGTCCACCGAGCACAGCTTGCAACTTGCTATACACAAGTTTGTTAGCTAAACGCCATTGCAGCGATAACCATAATCCGCCCTTAGCACGACCTTGGCCGACTTCGAACTGACGCCCGCCAACGCGCATAGCCCAAGCAAACAGCCTCTTACGGCCATCGGCTGACTTGGCGACTTTATCTTGTACGGCGCTGTACACTTTTTCGAGGAAACGCGGCACCACACACAAGGTATGTGGACGTACGGCGCTAATCGCCTCTTTCACTCTTTGGGTATTTTGCAGATAAACGTTATGACCGCCACGGCACAAAACGTAGAAACTCCAACTGCGCTCAAATACGTGACTTAATGGCAAAAATGCCAAAGACACATCGCCAGCTTTAAAAGGCAAAATTTGATCGTGTTGACGTATAGTCGAGGCCATATTGCGGTAATCCAGCATCACGCCTTTAGGATCGCCCGTGGTGCCAGAGGTATAAATTAAGGTCAGTAAATCATCGAGATTAGCCGCATGTAAACGCTGGTTAAGCTCAACTTCTTGTGTCATCGCTTTCGCATCGCCCGCTAGCAGGGCATCTAAATGCCAATGCTGAAAAGCTTTGTCGACTGCGAGTGCCACGCTGGCATCAAAAACAATCACATGCTCTAGGCTTGGGCATAAGGTTTGAAGCTCGCAGGCCATAGCATATTGCTTAGCATCGTCGACAAACATAACCTTCGCCGCGGCATCGTTAACGATAAAGCTCGCCTGCTCGACGGTACTGGTGGGGTAAATCGGCACCACAACGGCGCGACTTTTAAGCGTCCCGACATCGGCACAGGTCCACTGTGGGCAGTTTTGCGCCAAAATAACGCAACGGTCTTGCACTTGTACGCCAAGTTCGATCAACACTTGTGCAATTTTACTGCTAATTTGGTCAAAGGCTTGCCAGCTCACCTGATACCAAGGAGCGGCCATTTCAAAACCTTCCAGCGCTATCGCGTCCTTTAAAGACTCGCTCTGCTGCTGTAATAGTCGAATAACATGATATTGATCGAGAGACATAAGAGACTCACCTTTTAGCTTACAAGTGTACCGCTTTTGCGCCATTCTACCTGAAGGCCAGCCAAAAACTAAGAGTTTTTGCTCTAATCTTGTGCAAGCTAAGTCCCAATATCGCAATCTATATCCGTTTAGCCGCTAATGACATCTCCCTTCCAGAGGGTTTTCTTGCCCCAAAACAGGACTATGCTCCCAAGTATCATTAAGAGCATATCCCAGATAAACCAATCACCTAGATTGCCGCCATCGCGTAACGATGCAAGGCTGATGGACACCCACAGGGAATGCCCCGCAACAACCGTCATAGTGAGCGTGACATGCAACACTCGGCGACACATGCAGCCAAAACCTAAGGTCAAAGCGCAGGCCCAGTAAGTGCTAAGCACCAGATGACCTACTAACTGCATATTCAGATCACCACTGAGCCAACCCAGCAGTAGACTACACGCCAGCATAATGCCGACGACCACATTCAGTAGTCGTTGCTGGCCACGGCAAAAAGCCGCTATGAGTCCTTTTCGACCATCAAAACCTGGCATCAGCAATAAGGTTTCTGTCGAGCGCGAACGCTGCACTCGGCTCCAATGCACCAGCGAACACATAATCACGCTGAACTGTGCCAACAGCAGTAACACGGGGAAATTCTGATGGAATTGATGCGATAACACCCCAAGCACTAGGCAGACTGCCGGTATAAGCAGCAATAAAATCGTCAGCATAGGGCCGATAAAAAAATTAGTGGGATGAAGATAACGCTCAAAGCGGCTCAAAATGCGCATCGATTGCAAATTTGGCAGCCAGAACCAGCCCATTTCGAGGCCATTGAGGTACACGGTTCTCGCCTCAGCACGCCAAGGTAAAGCACGGCAGGTACGGACAATAAGCGCACCTAATACCACCAGTGCAATCGCACTTAACCATAGAGAAATATAACCTGTAATCAAAGAGATAAACGGCACTAAAACAAACAATAAAAAGGAAGCGTAAAACCACTGAGTGCTGAGTAAACACAGGTAAATAAAGGCAAAACTCATCACCAAGGCCAACACTAAGGTGGGTAGGCTAGACGTTGAACCCAGAGCTAAACAAAACAATACGCTTATGCCAAATACGCTGGTTAACACCGCTGCACTTTGGATATAAATATGGCGGCGATAATGGGGAATTAAATGGGCACACTCGCTCGCCATCAAACGTATGAGTTGCCATGCCACCGCCGCCGAGCTTGAAACGATTCCCATAGAAAACAACAATTCAGCACTATCGCTTTTGCCCTGCAACGCTGTAATGCAACCTAAGACCATTCCCAGTAAGCCAGTACCTAAAAAGCTCACACTGCCGACGTCAAAACACCAAAGACGCAGCATGCCATTAAATGGATTCATCAACCGCGCGCCTTTCATCTTAGCCGTCGGCGTGATGTTTAGTTCTGGCGCACTCATCTGTGTAGCTCCATAAAAAGCTGTTCCAGATTAAGCGCTTCGTTCTTTAACACGCCCGACATTGGCGCGCTGTGTTCGCCCAAATCCACCAGCACTGAATCACCGACACGGCTCAACACAGTGACCGACTCAGGCAAAACCGTTTCGGGCGCGAGAGTAAGTAAACGCACCTGTTCCCGTAGGGCATCGATTTCCTTAAATAACACTAATTCACCCTGTTTAATCAGTGCCACATGACTGGCAACCCGCTCGATATCTGAGGTGATATGGGATGAAAACAGTACAGCGGAACCCGATTCGAGGGCGAGATCGAACAAATCGACCATAAATTTGCGCCGCACAATCGGATCGAGACTGGCGACCGGTTCATCGAGGATCAATAGCTCAGGGCGATAGGCCATCGCCATAATCAAGGCCAATGATTGCCTTTGCCCCACAGATAAACGTTGCACTTGTTGGGTCACATCTAACTCGAACCGTACTAGCCAATCTTGCTCTAATTGCATGTCCCAATTGGGATAAAAACTGCGGTGTAAATCGAGGGCCCGTTCGATGGTAAAACCTTCATAACCAAAAGGTTGCTGCGGCACATAGCCTAAACGCTCCTTTGCCTTGGATGTTAAATTCTCAGGCGTTTCGCCTAAGGTAACAATACTGCCAGAATCCGGCGTGAGCACACCCAAAGCACAGCGCATTAGGGTCGATTTACCCGCCCCATTTTGTCCTAATAGCCCAACCACCATGCCCGCCGACAAGGTTAACGATAAATCCTTAAGCGCCCACTTTTCACCTGCGCCTTTACCGCGAAAGACTTTATTCACTTGGCTAAATTCAAGTATTGGTGTGCACGCTTGGCCCATCGAATATCATCCTTTTTTATTCTATTTTATCGATAAGTAACAGTAGGTTAACGCTAGTCTTGCCAGCGTTCATTTATCAATTGCATTAACTCGGGCAGGCTGACGCCTAACTGTTTAGCCTGCGACAACAAAGCATCGAGTTGGGGTTCGAGCATGCTCGCCCCCGATGCCATAGTCTCAGTGCGCAGCGCGACTTTTGTCGCTTGACCGCGGCGGCGCTCGAGCCACCCCTGATCGACAAGCTGCTGAATAGCACGGGAGACAGTCATAGGATTCACCGCGAGATACTCGGCAATCTGGCGTACAGAGGGCAAGACATCATCCACTTGCAGTTGACCGCCCACAATTAAACGCACGACTTGTTCGTGTAATTGCTTGTAAATTGGTTCACCACTACTGGGGTTGACATTTAAAAGTTCTAACATTAGCCTCTACACACTGTATTAATACATTGATACACCGATACACTGGTAGTTAAATTAACACACTCGTCCTGAAATGCAAAAAGGAAAGCGCGCATGATAGATAGCATGACACACAGGAAGTTAAGCAAAACCGCTCAACGCCCTTCGTCCACTCGGCAACTGCATGGTACGGCTAATACCACGCTTGCCACATGGCGCACGCATATTTTAGGCTCGCGCATATTAAGCATAAGCGCACTTATGCTGGCGATGGCAAGTACGGCGACGTGGGCGAGTGATGTGAAAAGCCAACAGACACAAGCGGCGGCTGATATAGCGAATAACACCGACACTTGTTATGTGGAAGGCGTATCCGATCGCCTAAACTGCGGTTTTGTGACTGTGCCAGAAAATCCTAACAAACCCGATGGCAAACAGATCCAAGTACATTACGTCGTTTTGCCCGCGGTGAAAAACGTCAACCATGAAGAAGCCTTACTCGCCATTGCTGGCGGCCCAGGACAATCGGCCATAGACAATGCGGCGGGTTTCGATGCCATGCTGAGCAAAGTCCGCCAACAGCGGGATATCTTGCTGATCGACCAAAGGGGCACAGGCCGCTCGAATCTGCTGACCTGCGATGAAGGCGCGCAATCTCCACTGTCATTCGATGATGACAATGCCGACACTTTAGCCGAAACCCAAAAATGCTTAGCCAAAATCGATGCCGACGTCACCCAATATGGTAGCCTCAACGCGATTAAAGACTTCGAAGCCGTGCGCCAGCATTTGGGCTACAAAAAACTGCATGTTTACGGCATCTCCTACGGCACGCGTATGGCGCAGCTTTACATGCGTTTATACCCTGCACACTTAGCCACAGTGACCTTAGACGGCATAGTGCCAATGCAGCAAAGCGTGTTAGAAATCGGCGCGTCGATTGATCGAGGCTTTGATTTACTCTTTAAAGATTGCCAAGAAACCGCCGCTTGTCATACGCAATTCCCTGAGCTTAAAGCCGAATTCGACCAAGTCGCGGCCTCACTCGCCAAAGCGCCCGTGATGGAAAACGTCTACGACCCTGTCACAGGTGAAAAGACCATGTTGACTATGACGCGCGGTAAATTCTACGGCTCCATCCGCATGGCGCTGTATCAAGCCAATGTGCGCGCCTTAGTGCCCCATGCGATTCATCAAGCCGCGAAACACAACTTCCAACCCATACTCGGTTTGTATTCCCTCACTATCGACAATGCTGGCATGGCGATGGGTATGCATGCATCCGTGGTCTGTGGCGAAGATATGCACCGTATTACGCCCGCCATGCGCGAGCAGGCTCAGCACTCCTTTATGGGCAAAACTATGCTCGAAGGTTTAGAAGCCACGTGTGAAGTATGGAAAGTCCCCGCGGTCGATGACAGTTTTAGCGAGCCCATCAGCAGCGATATTCCGACCTTGTTGTTATCCGGCGAAATCGACCCTGCCACACCGCCGAGTTGGGGCGAGTTAGCGATGGAAAAACTCACCAATGCCAAGCACTTTGTCGCCCCCTATGCGACCCACGGCGTGGCCTATCAATCCTGCGCCAATAACCTGATTGCCGATCTCGTTCGCTCGGGTTCCGTTAAGGATCTCGACGGCGAATGTTTAAAGAAAGATGTGCGCCGCAGCTTTTATTTAAATGCCAGCTCGGTAGAACCGCTTGATGCAAACATCAAAAAAACCACCGCAGATGATAAAGCCAGCACTGGGGCCAAGGAGTAAGCCATGATCAAAGTATCCAATCTTTCCAAGCGCATCGGTGACGTACAGGCGCTCAATGACTTAAGCTTCGTCGCACAAAACGGCCAAATCACAGGATTACTCGGCCCCAACGGCGCGGGTAAAACTACCTGTTTACGCACGATTTTTGGCTTGCTGAAACCCGATAACGGCAAAGCAGAAATCGAAGGCATAGATGTCGCCATCGATCCAATCGGTGCTAAGCAGCAACTCGGATTATTCCCCGACCCTTTTGGTCTGTACGAACGTTTAACGCCGCGGGAATACATTCGTTATTTTGCCGAGCTAAGCGGCTTATCACCCAAGGAGGCCAAGGAAGCCACCAGCCAAGTGATTGCGAAATTACGTTTGGAAGACATTAGCGATCGCCGCTGCAAAGGCTTCTCCCAAGGACAAAGGATGAAAACCGCCCTCGCACAGGCCATAGTCCACAGCCCGAGCAATATTATCCTCGACGAACCAACCCGTGGACTCGATGTGATGAGCACTCGTCTGCTGCGTGACATTCTTATCGACCTTAAGAATCAAGGACATTGCGTGCTGTTCTCTAGCCATGTGATGCAAGAAGTCGCCGCACTGTGTGACCAAGTGATCGTTATGGCCCAGGGCAGAGTCGTCGCCATTGGCAGCCCAACCGAACTGTGCACCCAAACGGGTAAAGACACACTCGAAGAAGCCTTTATTCAACTGATCGGCACAGATGAAGGGATAGCAGCATGATGACTCAGCAGAGATCACGCCTACAGGTTTTAACCTTTAAGAGCTTGATATGTAAAAGCGTGGCATTTAAGAACATGGTTAAAGGAATGACAGCATGAATAAAATAATGGCTATGGTTCGTAAAGAACTCATCGATGCCGCCCGCGATAAGCGCTCTGTGATGGCGGGGCTTTATTACGCCATCGGCACGCCGCTGATCATGTGCGGCCTGTTTATGGTGTTAATTGGTCAGCTGACAAGTCCAGACGATCTAAAAATCACTATCACAAATCCCGATAAAGCGCCGGATTTAGTGCGCTTTTTATCGAATAAAGGCATCAGCAGTGGTGAAGCGAAGGACAGTGAGCTTAAAGCCATAGAGCTTATCATCAGTCCCGACTATGCCGCGCAGATGAATCAGGGCAAAGGCGCCGAGATCACTATTGTTGCCGATAATTCCGATGAAAAACTGCAAAACTCGATTCGCAGACTCGAGAAGCAACTGCAGTCCTACAGCACAGAAATGGGCAGCCTACGGCTGATTGCCCGCGGTATCGATCCCCGCGTGATGCAGCCACTGAAGGTCAGTGTCCATGACCAAGCGACCACAGATTCGAAGGGCGGGATGATCTTAGGTATCGCGATTTTCACTATGATTTACTCGGTATTTATCTCGGGCATGAACCTCGCCATAGATACCAGCGCGGGTGAGCGCGAACGTAACTCGCTAGCTCTGTTACTCAGTCATCCATTGACCACACGCCAGTTAGTGCTGTCGAAAATCATCGCCGTGAGTCTGTTTGCCCTCTTAGGCTTAGTGCTGATTTTGCTGGTGTCTAAAGTCGCCTACACCTTTGTACCTTGGCAGGAGTTAGGCTTTAGCGTCAACATCACCACAGAATTTATGGCGCTGATGTTAGTGGTCGGTATCCCTGTTGCGTTAATGGCAGCTTGCCTGCAATTGTTTGTGTCTTTTATGGCGAAAACCTTTAAGGAAGCACAGTCCTATCTGACTATGGTGCTGTTTGTACCCTTAGCCTTGTCGATGGCCGCCAGCTACAACATAGCGCCAGATATGCTGCAGTGGCTGCCAGTCTCGGGTCAGCAACAGGCATTAATGGACTTTATCAAAGGTAAAGACTTGCCCATGTTGCAGTTACTGGTTTCGACCTTAGGCACGCTCGCCATCGCGGTATTACTGGCGTTTGGCATGGAAAGGTCACTCAAGAGTGAAAAAGTGATCTTCGGTTTGTAGGATGCTTCGATTGATCAACTTGGGGCAATAGACTTTAACCGACAAACTTGGGAACGACTATCCTGTCATTCCCAAGTTGAAAACCTCAATAGCTACGGGAGTTTGTTATGGAAAACGAATATGTCTTAATGGTGATTATGGTCACCTTCATCATAGGAATCAGTGCCACTGAGATGTTTAAACACTATCTAAAGGCGCGCCAACTTGGAGTAGGCACCACAGACGATAGCCACCTTAATGATAAAGTGACTCAACTCAGCCTACAAAACCAAGCGCTAATCGAGCGAGTGCAAGTGCTTGAAAAAATCGTGACAGAGCCAGAGTACGAGCTAAAGCAACAGATTAATCAGTTATGAGCCCTAAGCTCACAAAAAATAAAGCCACTGAATTTTCAGTGGCTTTATTTTTTACATACTCAATTGCAAGATTACTTAGCCTTAGGCCTGAATGGCTTGATCACGGCTTCGTTGCACTCTAAATACGGGCCTTCCATCAAGTCGATACAGTACGGAATGGCGGGGAACACGGCATCTAAACATTCGCGAATCGATTTTGGCTTGCCGGGTAAATTCACGATCAACGAATCACCCCGTAAACCTGCGGTTTGGCGCGATAAAATGGCTGTCGGTACAAACTTTAAGGATTCAGCACGCATCAACTCGCCAAAGCCAGGCATCATGCGATCGCATACGGCTTCTGTGGCTTCAGGGGTAACATCGCGTTTCGCAGGTCCTGTGCCACCCGTGGTGACAATTAAACAGCAATCCTGCTCGTCAGCCATTTTGATCAGCGTCGCTTCAATCACATCCTGCTCATCGGGGATCACTTGATAAATCGGCTCCCACTCGCTGGTGAGGTAGTCGTTGAGCGTGTCGATAATCGCCTTGCCTGAGATATCTTCATAAATCCCCGCGCTGGCGCGATCGCTTACCGTCACAATACCGATTTTTGCTTTGCTCATAGGAAATCCCCAATGATGTTGAAATAAAACATACCGAAATAAAAATGTCGACATCTAGCATGGAAGAAGCCGCTGCAGCTTCGACCTTAAGTCGCAGCTAAAATAGCATAAATGCTCGGAAAAGGGGGCGACTAAAACGTGATTAGGTTCGCGCTATGCTATTGAAAAATGGTGGGCGGAAAAACTAAAAGACAAAAAATCCAAGGCAAACTCAACAGGCTCGCCTTGGATTTTATCGTTAATGCAGTCAGGTTTAGCTAACCTGCGCCAACGTAGGTAAGGAGAGAAACGCGCCTTTTTGCCCGCAGGTAATTGCGCCACAGCGAGTTGCAAACCCCACCGCCGCCTCTAAGTGCGCTTTGCTTTCGAGCCTTTGTTTCAAGGTCAAATTGCCTAAATCGTATTCCAGCTCTAAGCCTAAGGCGAACAGGAAGCCTGAGATAAAACTGTCGCCCGCGGCCGTGGTATCGACGGCTGAGATTTTGGGGACGGGAACGCTAAA
Source organism: Shewanella sp. 1180_01 (assembly GCF_052850535.1). Classification (NCBI taxonomy): domain Bacteria; kingdom Pseudomonadati; phylum Pseudomonadota; class Gammaproteobacteria; order Alteromonadales; family Shewanellaceae; genus Shewanella; species Shewanella sp. 1180_01. Next base: position 46,227 of record NZ_VXCT01000010.1, on the reverse strand, counting down.
CCTTTGCTGCGCTGTGATGCATTGCACTGGTTTGGCGCCATCGGTGACCAAAATCACCTCAACCCCTTGGGCGAGGCAGAACTGCAGATAATCTTCAAAGCTCTTATCCCGCGCCAGCGCTAAATAGTCCGCTTCTTCACGGCTCATTTTCAGCACTTGAGTGTAGCGAAAACACTGCTCAACACGCTCGGCCAGCAAGGACGTATCCTGCCACAGGGATAAACGCAGGTTCACATCGAAACTCACTAAGGTCGCGAATGCATTGGCACAACGCGCACCATAAAGGCTAGTGTTAAAGATGGCGGTTTCGGTAAAGGTATTCGAGCAAAGGTGAAAGATATCAATCCCCTGCCATGGAATATTGTCAAAATGCTGATTGCTGTAGCGCATGTCGGCTGTGCCATTTCGGTTAAACTCAAAGGTGCGCTCACCCTGTTCATCTAAATTCACCAGCACAATCGCGGTAGCGGCGCCCGGCACTTCGGCCAAATAATCGGTCGCCACGCCCTGATCCGCTAAGGCTTGCTTTAACATAACGCCATAATGGTCGGCGCTGATGCCACCGGCAAAATAACTCTTACCGCCGAGTTTAGCGTAACCCACGGCCACATTGGCGGGCGCGCCACCCGCAATCGGCTGATGATGTTTGCCCGTGGCATCGGTTGGCAGCAAGTCAACTAACACCTCACCGAAACTGAGTAATACCGTCATTTTCACTCCAACTTTGTTTTCTATATTCTGTATTCTGTAGCAGGCAAAAAGCCCACTTTCATGGGCTGTTTTGGGCTTAGCATTTTTTCTGCAAAAACAGTTTCTGTAGCAAGATCCGCTTAGAACTCGTATTTAAGCGTCGCACTAGTGGTGCGGCCATTAATGGTACGGGCACGGATGATATTGTTATCAGGGATTGAGCCTTCTTCCGCCTCAGTAATACCAGTGGCATTAAACAAGTTGTTGACGTTTAAAGACACACTCATGGCTTCGGTCAGATTGTAAGTTGCAAAGGCATTTACTTGGTTGTAACCGTCGAAACTTAAGTCGTTATTATCTTGAGCATAAGAATCCGTGGTGCCGATTAAGTTAACGCCCACTGAACCTTGGTCAAAGTTGTAACGGCCCATCAAGGAGTAGATAAAATCAGCCTGTCTTCTTGGGGTGTTACCCACCACTTCTGGCGTCAATGCATCTTTAGCAATCTCAGCATCGGTCCAGGTCAGGTTGCCTCTAAAGTCGAAGTCACCGATAAAATAGGCCGACTCGATTTCGATACCTTTGGCTTTGTACTTACGGTCGAAGAAACGTTGGCTTGTGGCTTCAAAGTTTTGCTCTTCGGTTTCAGAGTAGAACGCCGTCGCAAACACAGACAAATCATCGTAACGGTACTTAACACCTAACTCATACTGGTCAACGATATCAACCGCATCTTCCTTCGCCACTGAACCATCGGCACGCACCTTACCAAATAACAGACGGTCGGCATTGGCGCGGCCACCGTGACTCAAGCGACCAAAGGCGGCTAAGTCACTGGAAAATTGATAGTTAGCACCTAATGAATAAGAGGTGTAACTCCAATCGTAATTTACTGGCTGAGGATTCGCATTATCAATAGAAGACACGCTCTGCTCAGGGATTGAAATCACCCCATCTAGATTCATATCCACTTGCGACTGCACGCTACCGGCGTAGTTACCGCTCGCATCACCGCTGTCATAACGCACACTGGCATCGAGGGACAAGTCACCAAAACTCGATGCTAACGCGAGGTAAGGCGCTTTAATGGTGTAGTCGGTATCGTAATTACGTTGGCAACAATTTCCCCAGTAAGGCACGCCATAACCATAGAGGCCATTGTCAGAATACGCAGTACCATCGGCGGCAACCACATCTAATAGCGCGGCATTATCGCCTTTGACTTCCATCAGATAAGAGTTCCACATCCAACTCATGCCTATGTTTTGGGTGGCATTGTAATAACCTAAGGTCACGCTGGTATCGTCGAAGGTTTTAGTCAATTTGAAGTCGTTTACGATTGAGCCAAAGTCATTCATCTGCACATCAAAGGTATTGATACGCATGGCTAAACCGTCCATCTGACTACCAGAATTAGGTCCATTAGCGTAAATCAACTTAGCGCCAGCGCCTGCAATACTGGTGGCGATGTCGCTACCGTTTGCCACTTCGGCGGGGAATGGCGCGATGAAGTTACCGCTCACATCGGAGAAACGGAAACGGTTTTCGACCTGCCAATCGTTACCTAAATCGAAGGAGGCTTCTAAGCCGACAGAATTGACTACAGGATTCATGCCATCGCGCATATCGCCACGGCGACGTTCGCCATCGGCACCTAAGCTCAAGGTTGATTGGAAATACGCGGATTGAATCGCATCGGATTTAGCATCAAAACCTGGGATTGAACTGCCATCCGAGTACATAGGCATAGGTAAGTAACCAATGCTTTTATCATCTAAATGTTTGAAATACAGACGAACATAACCTTTATCGAATTCTTTGGTTAAGTTAGCTTTGATCTGGCCGCCTTTGTTGGCGTTATAGCCAGCATCGCGTGGGCCTTCGCCCGTGCGCACAAAACCGCCCACATGGAAACGCAGGCTGTCGTTGATGCTAGTGCCGTATTCAAAGTCGGTACGGAAAGTGTCGTAATCCAGCCCTAAGGTGGTAGCCACACTGCCCGAATCCGAGGTGCCCGTTTTACTGATCACGTTGATAATGCCGCCTGGCGCATTACTGGCCGCAGTCGATGCCGAGCCACCACGGATAGATTCAATGGTTTGCACTGTTGAATCTAAGCGTAAAAAGATGTCTGCGTTACCGAAGGCGATATCGCCAAACTGCAGGATTGGCAATCCATCTTCTTGAATTTGTAGGAACTTAGCACCACCAGACGCCACAGGTAAACCACGCACGGCAATGTTAGCGTTACCTTCACCACCCGTTGATTCAACCTTCATCCCCGGAATAATACGAAATGCTTCGGCCGATGAACGTGGCGTACTCACTTCAAGCTAAGCCAGTGACACGCTGCTAACTGACACACTAGAGTCCATAACACGAGTGCCACGGGCAACCCCAGTCACGGTAATTCTTTCTAAACCTAACGCGTCTTTCTTGGCTTCTTCCTGTTGTGGTGCGTCGGCAGCCCAAAGGTGAGAACTCACCAACACGGCCAATGTACTTAACAAGAATTTCTGTGATGTGCTTTTTATCATTTTTATGTCCCCACCCATATTTGAGATGCAGCCCGCTCTCCCCATGGCTACATCTACCGAATTGTGATTAATCGAAGAACCATCTTAGTGATTACTCAAGGTCATATTGAATTTAACCCTGAATCAACTTAATCGATTAAGTTAACAAGTTAGCAACTTAACAACAAAAAGCAAGTGCATTTTTTGCACAATTTTGGTTCACACACGGGATGTATCAGATCAAAGTATTGATTAATTAAAGAAATGTGACAGAAAAATATTTCCTGTCACAGTCCAAATTAGTGCGCTTCAACCGTTAACAAATGGCGGGCAGGATCTTTAACGAGATTAAATCCGCTGAGGAGGCATAACAAAAGGGCAAAACCAGTGGCAAGGTAGAAGCCATATTTAACATGGCCGAAGATATCGCCCACTAACCCCATCAACAAGGGGCCAACGGCGGCGGACACGGCAGTAAAAAACAGAATCACCCCAGCAACAGAGCCATGCTGATCCACAGGGAAACAGCTAATCCCCTTAGAGTTAAGCGTGGGATACATCATCGACATAAACAGCCCAGACAAGGGCAGCAAGACAACAGCTGCCTCAATGCCGTAGATCATAGACCCAAGATAACAAGCACTTATCGCGAAACTAAACCAGAACATTACTTGCTGCCACGGGAAGCGATCGAGCACCCAGCCACCTAAAAAGCGGCCACCCGCACGCAGGGTAAAAAAGATCGTCAAGGCATAAGCGGCCAAGGTGGTGTAATCGCCTTGATAGCTTTGCAGCAAGGTCGGCATCCACACATAAATCGCCACTTCGGTGGCAACATATAAACCTATCGCGAGTGAAAACCCTAATGCATAAGGGTTTTTCATCATCTTAAAGGTGCTGGCAAGGTTAATGGCATCCGTCGAGGAGCGCTTAATTTGCGGATAATCCGCTCGGTAAGCTAACCAGCACAGCACTAAACAGAAGCAACCTGCGCCAAAATACAGATACTTCCAAGAGACGCCGCTGATCAGTAAATAACTAACAATGGCTGGCCCTATCATGGCGCCGACACCAAAGTAGCCCTCTACCGTATTCATGGTGCTCGAATGCTGTTTTGAGGAAGTCGAGATATCGCCAATAAGCCCGAGTGCGCCAGTTTTAAAGACGCCAATCGCCGTGCCGACAAAGGCGAGTAGGAACAAGAAATAGTAAAACGACTCCCCCAGCGCGAACATAAAACAGGCGAGCGCGAATAATAATAACCCCAATAGAATGGTTAACTTACGCCCTATCTTATCCGCCAAGAAGCCTAAAAAAAGTCCACTCATCGCGATAAAAATCATCGGCATATAATGGAATGCACTGGCCTGCGACATGGACAAACCAAACTGGGATATCAACTCAGGAATAATGACGCCCACGGCATCTGAGGTCATAGCGAACATGAAAAACATTAAATATGTGAGTACCCGAATACGGGTGTGATTGCGGTTATCGCAACCTTTTGAATCACTTACCATACCATTTCACCTTATCGTTATTATACCTACTCGCTCTCAGCAGCTCAGTAACAGCATGCTGAAAGGGTTTCGGCTTTTGTGTACAGCAGTGAGCCAGCCTCCCCCAAAACTTGAGACTAACTCAAAAATCCAACAAACCACTTGAATAATGTTTCATATTGGTTAAATATACAACTTAATCGATTAAGTTTAGTTGTGCAATCAATTAAAGGATTGCCATAAACCTTTACTCTAAAAAGACAACTCAAGCGTGGGCAAAGTATGAAAAACCAAGTGCAACTGATCACCTATGTCGACAGGATTACCAATGCAGGGCTCAAGGAGCTCAAAGCGCTACTCGATGACGAGTTGCAAGGTCTATTCGGCGGCGTACATCTTTTGCCTTTCTATTTCCCCATTGACGGCAGCGATGCGGGCTTCGATCCGATAGACCATGTACAAGTCGATTCACGCTTAGGCAATTGGGATGACGTTAAACGCATTGGTGACGACTACGACATCATGGCCGACCTTATCGTTAACCACATGTCCGCCGAATCACCAGAATTTAAAGACGTGCTCAAGCACGGCAAGCAATCGGCTTACTGGGATTTGTTTTTAACCAAAGACAAGGTATTTCCTGAGGGGTTAAGCGAGCAAGATCAAGCCGCTATCTATCGTCCGCGTCCGGGCAGTTGTTTTAGCACTTACACCTTAGCCGATGGCTCGACCGAAGAGTTTTGGACCACCTTTACCCGCAATCAAATCGATATCGACGTTCATTCCGCCGCGGGTAAAGATTATTTAAACCGAGTGCTGGCGCGTTTCGACCACAGTAAAGTGAATCTGATCCGCTTAGATGCTGCGGGCTATGCGATTAAAAAGCCCGGCACTAGCTGCTTTATGATTGAAGAATCCTTCGAGTTCGTGGATAAATTAGCTAAGCAAGCCAATGAGTTAGGCATGACAACCCTGGCCGAAATACATTCGCACCACATGACTCAGGTCGAGATCGCCAAACGGGTCGACATGGTGTACGACTTCGCCCTGCCACCGCTCATCCTGCACACGCTGTTTAGCCAAGATTGCCAAGCCTTGACCCATTGGCTGGAAATGGCGCCGCGCAACTGCATTACCGTACTCGACACCCACGACGGCATCGGCATTATCGACGTCGGCCCTATGGATGGCTTGCGCGGATTATTGACCGAAAATCAAATCGATAATCTGGTTGAAACCATACATGGCAACAGTAAGGGCGAGAGCCTTCAAGCCACAGGCGCGGCCGCCAGCAACGTCGATTTGTATCAAATCAACTGCACCTATTACGATGCCCTCGGTCAGAATGACCTAGATTATTTGATGGCGCGGGCGATTCAGTTTTTCGCACCCGGTATTCCGCAGGTGTATTACGCGGGTCTGCTGGCGATTCCAAACGATATGGATCTGCTCAACAACACCCATGTCGGTCGCGATATCAATCGCCCTTATTTGAACCGTGAAAAAGTGCAGCAAGCCATGCAGAAACCTGTCGTTAAGGCGCTGACTCAGCTGATTAAACTGCGTAATAGCAGCCCAGCCTTCGATGGCCGCTTTACGATGGCATCCGCAGAACGCACGTTAACCTTATCTTGGAAAGCGGCCGATTCGCAGGCAAGTCTCACCCTCGACTTTGCCAATAAAGATGGCCAAATCATCCTTTTAGATAAGCAAGGTAAAGAGACACAAGTGTCGTTATCAAAACTGTTGGCTCAAGCTTAAGCTTGCGTTCCTGTTCGGACTTGAGCTTAGGTTTAAGTTCAAGCTAAGCGGCATAGTGTTGAGATAGCAAAAAGGCGCATTGAATGCGCCTTTTTTAGTTAAAAGATGTAAAGACTAGCAGCTCTTACCGAGACGTAATTCATAGCCCAAGACTTCCGCATGCACAGCATCACTGACAAACATTTGTGCCGCTTTGCGGCCCTTCTGCTCAGAGTACTGATAGACAGTCGTTAACGGCGGATTTGAACGTGTGCCTTCATCTATGCCATCAAAGCCCACGACTCGCACATCTTCAGGAACATTCAGCCCCATGGCCTGCGCCTCACCGAGCACACTCAAGGCAATTAAGTCACTCATGCATAAAAACACATTCGGCCGCGGAGTCGAATTCAACGCTTCTTTTGCCGCTATCGCCGCGTAGTCGGCATTACTCTCGGGGATATTCCAAATGCGGTCCTGCCCCAGAACAACGCCCACTTCTTCAATCGCTTGCAAGTAACCCTGTAATCTTTGATGGGCAACAGAGGTATCGATTTCTAACAAATTCAAATCATAAACGCGGCACGTTAAGTGGGTATCGAGCAAACGTAACCCTAAAATGGCCACATTGTCTGCGGGTGACTGCAATGCCAGTTTCGCTACTTCATAGGCGGCTAACTTATTGTCTATGCTCACAGATGCATTGCGGTGGATATCAAAATCGACCGTGACGACCTTTTTCTTAACCTGCTTTAACTGCTCGGCTAACAGGGCATTGCGCGGGCGACCATAACAAATAAAACCATCCACAAAGTCAGCCACCGCATTCACACTGTCTGAGCTGCCCGAAAACAGCAGTAAATTGAGTTTTTCTTGTTCTAAAACAGAGGCCACGCCCTTCATAAATTTACTGGCGACGGGATCGGACACCATGTATTCCACGCTGTCCGACAATACCAAGGCGACAGTATCGAACTTGCCCTTACGTAAGGATTGAGCCGCTTTATTTGGCCCGAAATACCCAAGCTTAGTGCAGGCAGCTAAAATGTCGTTACGACGTTTCTCAGATAATTGGTCGGGGCGATTAAACGCGTTAGAAACAGTGGCATTAGAGACACCCAACTCGTTGGCTATGCTCTTTAGGGTCCAGTGTTTTGTTGTTGTCATGCTTATGTCCTGGAATCGAATAAGGCCACAAAAATACGGCTCAGCGCAAATAGTACACGGCTTAAATGGGTCGTGCACCTGCAAATCTAGGCTTAATGCGCAGTTTCGCTATCGTGATCTTTTAATGCCGTCGCAGGGGATAGAAAACCGACTATCGCGGCACACAATGCCACACCCGCAGCGGCCATAAATCCAAATTGGAAGGCGTGATGCACCACCTCTGTCGGCAATGTTTTAATAGCAGCGATGCCAAGCTCTGAACCCTTGAGTGGCAACAAACTATAAAGCAGCACGCTAAACAGCGCAGTACCAATAGTAGCGCCCATAGAACGACACAGTGACACCATGGCCGTGATCTGGCTGAGTCGCGCCTTGCCCGACACGCTCTGCACCACTAGCTGCACGCTCGGCATCACAGTCCCTAATCCTATTCCGACCAACACACCTAAGCCGCCGATTACATTGGCATTAGGCGGCACAAAACTAATCAATAACAAGCCGATGAAAGCTAAGCCCATACCAAAGGTCGGCAACCACTTAGGCGCGACATCTTTACTTAACAGTCGGCCCGCAATCGTCGAGCCAGTGACAATACCAAAGGTCATAGGCAAGAGCAGCAAGCCGGTTTTGGCGGGATTGGTGTGTAAGCCCACTTGCAGATAAATCGGCAGGAAGAAGATCATCGCAAACAAACAGGCCGCAAACAGCGCCGCCGTCAGCAGTGGCATATACACGGCCTTCTTCGCCAGTAAATCTAACGGCAGAAACGGGCTCGCCAATCGCCGCTCCCACAATAACAAGCCTAAAATGCCGAACACCACAAAGACGGCAAAGCCTAAGCTAGTCGCAGAAAGCCAAGCAAACTCTTGCCCCGCCACAGATAACCAATATAACAGTGCGGTGATAATGGTCGGAAACAAGACCACGCCCACTAAATCAAACTTGCCGTGGCGTACGGGTTTAACACTGCGCTTATGCAGCCCATTGAGTCGCCATACCGCCAGCATAGCCAGTGGAATATTCGCCCAAAATAGCCAATGCCACGAATAGGCATGTACCACAATACCGCCAATAACAGGGCCGCCAACACTCGCGAGGGTAAACATAGCGGCAAAATAGCCTTGGAAACGCGCCCGCTGCCGAATGGGGACTAACTCACCAATCAAGGATTGAGACAAACTCATCAAGCCGCCACCGCCCATGCCCTGCAAGATACGTCCGGCGATCATATGATCCATAGTGCCCGCACTCGCCGAAACGATGGAGCCCAGCGCAAAAATTACTATGGCGATCATCAGGATTTTCGCGCGACCGAAGTTATCCCCTAACCAGCCATAAATAGGCACAGAAGCGGCCATCGCCAGCATATAACCGATAGTGATCCACGAGGCTTGGCGCAGGCCGCCAAGATCTTCAACTATGGCTGGCGTCGCTGTCGCGAGTAAGGTTTGATCGACCGCCGCCAAAAACATGGGCAAGAATACGGCCGAGAAAATGGCGAGAAAAACAGAAGTCGGTAAAGGGTCACTCTGGGATAACGCAGGCTCTAAGGACATATTGTCTCCGCTAACTCATCAGCCAAAGTGCAAAAAGAAAGTGCATAAAGAAGATGTGCTAAATTCGCCGTGCATTCCAATACTTAGACGCCCAATAACTGTTATGCAGGCTCGAAATCTTCACCCCTTGGCTAGTGGAAACATGGAGAAAATTATCGTCGCCCACATAAATGCCGACATGGTGTGTGCTCCAACCTGTCTTGAAAAATACCAAGTCGCCCTTGCGCAGTTGATTTCTCGGCACGGGTTTCCCTAGGGCTTGTTGTTCTTCAACCGTGCGCGGCAAGGTCATACCCAACATCTTCTGATAGGCAACCGACACAAAGGCCGAGCAATCTATGCCCCGCTTAGTGCCACCGCCTAAACGATAGGGCACACCGCGCCACTCAGAATGCAGTTCGGAGATATTGCTATCGTTCCAAACCGTGGCGGGTTCAACTTGCTTTACCACAGGCTTAGGTTCTGGCGCGCTAGCACAAGCGCCAAGGCCTAAGGCTAAGATAACTATCAGTAATCGTTTCATAGCTTCAAACTCATTGCAGGCAGATTTCACAGTAACGTAATTTTGATTTTTTATCAGGTAAATTCAGGGCGGCTGGGGATAAAAACCCCCCAACACCCGCGCACACTAGCAGACTAATCTAACCCAAAGCTTAAAACTATAACGCCGTCCACAATAAACGCACGCCCACCAGCACCATTAAAATCAAGATGATGCGTTTAAATAACCTGTCGTTAATTTTATCTTGAATAAACAAACCTAGCTTTACCCCTAACCATGCCAGCGGCACCAGTAACAGGGAAACTAAAATATTCTCTTGGTTAATCTGCCCAAGCAAACTGTAGGGGATCAGCTTGACCAAATTCACCACAGCAAAAAACACCACAGCCGTGGCTAAAAACTCCGCCTTAGCCAAACGCAGCGGCAACAAATAAGCGTTAAGTGGCGGCCCGCCCGCATGGGCAACAAAGCTAGTAAATCCCGCAGTTAAGCCACACAAGCGTCCTACCAGAGGTGAAGGTGATGCTTGAGTTCTATCCCCCAGAATCAAACCATACAAACCAAAACCGAGGGACACACAGCCTAAAATCGCCCGTAGATATTCTTCATTCAACCTGTCAAACAACAGATAAGCGATAAAAATACCCACTATTGCCGCGGGCAGTAATATCCATAAATGACGCGGATTATGTTGCCCCCACCAAGAACGTACGCTTAAAAAATCCATATAAATCAGCAGCGGTAACATAAGCGCTGCCGCTGTGGTAGGGCTAATGGCCAGCGCCAATAGCGGGACAGTTAAGCCGCCCACGCCACCCGCAAAACCGGATTTAGAAATCCCCGTAATCAATACTGCGGGTATAGCCACCAACCAAAAAAGAGGGTCCGTTAACATCAACACATCCTGAATAACGCTTTATGGCTATCAAGTTACCTGTTGTTGAGGTGATAAAAAAGCAAAAAATCCGCAGCCATTTAGCTGCGGATTTTTGTTTTAGCTTTTGGCTAAGCCGGACTAAGTGTTTGTGCTTAAGCCGATTCTGCCGTCATGTTCACTAAGCGCGGTGTACTCTTAGTCGCTTTCTTGGCTGACACTGGGTTTTTAGGTTCTGGCAAACGTATGGTTAATGACATCACTAACGCCACCACCAGCAGCACTAAAATCACGTTGAAGGTCGCAATAAAGCCACCGAATAACGAGGCGACAATCGAACCGATAATGCTGCCGACACCAAAACCTAAGTAGATAACCCCATAGTTTTTAGTCAGGTTATTAAGGCCGAAGAAGTCGCTCACCAGTGAGGGATAAACAGTGATAGTGCCACCAAAACTAAAGGCAACGCAGGCAACGGCAACGAAGAACAGGTTAGCATTCAAAGGTACAAACAGTAGTAACACCATACCGACTAAGGTGATGATCTGCGCCAGCGAAATAACGCGAATGCGAGGAATTTTGTCCGACAGGATACCCAGCACCAAACGACCACTGAGGTTCGCCATGGCAATTACCGCAACCGCATTAGCAGCCACCAGTACTGGCAAGTCGACCATCTTCTCGCCGATATCTTTCGCTACACCAATCACATACAAACCACTCATACAGGCGGACAGGAACATCAGCGCCAGCATCCAATATTGCGGTTTACGCATGGCTTCTGCGAGGGTGAAGTCGCGGCTTTCGGCTTGCTGACTTGCGGCTGATTGTGCAGGTGCATCTTTCATCAACATGCCGCCACACAACACCAGCGCCATGGCGATTAAGCCCCACAGTTGGAAGGTGGTTTCAAGGCCAGTATTTTCGAGTAACAGCACGTTGATGTACTTAAATCCAAGGCTACCTAAACCATAAGCGCCAATCGCTAACGCCGAAATCAGCCCTTTGCGTTCGGGGAACCACTTCACGCAGTTAGATAAAGTCATTAAGTAGCCAGTGCCATCGGCAAAGCCCACTAAAATCCCGGCACACAGGTAAAGCATCATCAAGTTACTGGCTTGGGCTGTGAGTAAGAATCCCAGCCCGAGTAATAGGCCTGCGCCTAAGGTGACATTACGCACACCGAAGCGTTCCTGTAATTTGCCCGCCATGGAAGATGCCACGGCCAAAGACAAACTCAGCAAACCAAATACAAACGCCACTTGGCTGACAGGCTCGTCGAGCTTCGCAGCCAACTGCGCATTGAACAGGCTCCAAGTGTAAACTGAGCCGAGTGCAAACTGGGTGATAATAGTACCAACTAAGGTCAGGTACCGAGTACGGTTCATCTCTTTAGTCATGATGCATCTCGCTTTAGGGGATCAGGAATTGAGTCCACTATAAGAGAGATGCCATTCGCGCCGATCAATTAAGGCATGAAATACAGATCTGCAGGAATGAATGACAATTACAGCCTCATCAGCTGTCGAAAAGCCTTAATATTACTACGGCTAACGGGCACCTCGAACGACAAATCATGCAATCGGATCAGGTAAGTACTATTGAACCAAGGCACGATTTCGCGGATCTTGTTGATATTGACGCAATAGGAGCGGTGGCAGCGGAAAAAGCCTTCGGCGGGCAAGCGGCTGACAAACTCGCTAATGGTCATCTGCATCACATAACGGTCGGTGCGGGTATACACATAGGTGAGTTTTTCATCGGCCTCGGCGTAATAAATTTGCTCGCAGGGCGTGACGATAATCCGCTCACCCTTGACTAAATTCACGGTACGACTGGCATTACTCGCCGCTTCATGTTGCGGCTTTGGCGCTTGTCGCCCCGCCTGTTCAATCTTCTGCAATAAGCTGATGATCCGCGGCTCATTGTAGGGCTTGAGAATATAATCGAAGGCTTCAAGCTCAAACGCTTCTACCGCAAATTCTTTATAGGCAGTCACAAACACCACATGGGGTGGATGGGTCGATTTATGCAGATTCTTCGCCAACAACAGGCCATCGATGGACGGAATTTGGATATCCAAAAACACCACATCAACCTCATGATCCTGCAGATATTTAAAGGCCTCCAAGCCATCCTCAAAGCTTGCCACTATGTCTATTTCACTGTGGCTCTTTACTAAATACTCCAGCTCCTCACGGGCCAGATATTCATCTTCAACTATGATGGCTTTTAACATACTTGCGCCTCATTTTCCGGTAAATAAAAGCTGACTTCAGTCCCCGGTTCCAGCCGTTTAAGCTGTAAACCTTCGCCGTACAATAACTTCACCCTCTGGTGCACATTCATTAGCCCAATACTGCTGCTTTCTATGCGACCCGCGGCGACGCCATCTATCACCTCTTGGCTGATGCCATAACCTGTGTCACGCACGGCCACGCGAATGCCAGAATCGAGTTTTTTCACTTCTATGGTCACTCTGCCCGGCGCACTGCGCGGCTGAATGCCGTGCAAAATGGCGTTTTCCACCAGCGGCTGCAACAAGAGGCAAGGCACGCAAAAATGCACATCGTCGACATCGAACACCACTTCAAGCTTGTCGCCAAAGCGCGCCTGCTCGATCGCCACATAATCGCGTACTTGTTTGACTTCCTCTTGGATATCAATCAGCTCATCGCCCTTGGCTAGGTTATAGCGCAGATAATCGGCCAGATTGGCAATCAACTCCCGCGCCTGCTGTGGCCGAATACGGATCAGAGAAGAAATCGCATTGAGGGCATTAAACAAAAAGTGCGGGTTAATCTTACTCTGCAGCGCAGTAAATTCCGCCTTGCGGGTCATCTCCTGCAGTTGCTCAATACGCGACACTTCCATCTGGGTCGAAATCAGCTGCGACAAGCCCACCGCCATTTCCCGCAGCGAGCTGGTAATCCGATAGTTATTGCGATAATAAATCTTCAGCGTGCCGCTCACAGTGCCATTTTCACGCAGCGGGATTATGATGACCGAATGAAAGTCCGATAAATGATATTGGCGTAAGTCGTTGTTAATAATGTTTTGATCTAGCTCTATCGCCCTTTGAGTCATCTCGCTAATCGCTTGATGACCATCGACCTCGTAGTAATCTTTGCCAACGCCCATATAGGCTAATACATCGCGAGTATCGGTAATCGCCACGGCATCAGCATGGATTTCATTACGGATCACGCCGCACACTTGCTCTAAGGCATAGCGGTCAATTTTGCGGAAGAAAGGTAAGGTTTTGTTGGCAATATCCAGCGCGAGCTTGGCCTGCTTGGCGGCAATGAGCTCTTTCTCATCATCGAGATCTTGCACTAGCTTAATAATCAGTCCGATGCACACAGTGCCCGCAATCATGGGATAGGCAATATGGCTCACTATCTCTACACCTACTTGGTGCGGCTCTGTCAGCAGCCAAATCAACAACATGGTCAGTGTTTCGCACAACATGCCCGCCACAATGCCATAAATCCATAACTTAGATTTAGGACATTTATAGTAAATCCACGTCGCCATTAGACCGGCAATGATGCTGGCGATTAAACACGGAATAGAAGTATCGCCATCCATATCAATCAGATATCTATGTAGCCCCGACAACACGCCCGCGGGAATGCCGACCCAAGGGCCAAATAAAATCCCGCCGGAAATAATAGCGATAATACGCACGTTAACCAGCGCGCCTTCAACCTCAATACCGGTATAAGTACTGAACACCGCAAATAAGCAAAATATCGCCGCCACAGAGACCAGCTCTGCGGGAGTGTGATTACGCTTCTGGAATAAACGCTGGAACGGTCGAGTGCGGGTTAAAAAGAACAAGGTCATCAGCATCAAGGCCGCCCGTTCAAATACCGCCAGTAACATCATTTGATTTTCGAGCACGCTTTCCCCTTAATCAATCACGCTGAGTGACAGCCTAATTCTATATGTGAATTCTATCTGTGTTAGTGTTAAGCAGTATGCTGAATGGATTACGGCTTAGGCTGGCAATATCGCCGCCAACACCTGTACCGATAAAAGATAGACTCGATTTTGCAGATCTGACTTAACGCGTGAAGGATAAAAATCACCGAGACTAACCCTGAACTCGTCCGCTATTACGGCTCGAGTAAAACATCAAACGCTAATGCCCCACATAAATACAGGCTTGCTAAAGTAAAGGACAGCAAAAACTCCCATACCCGCGGGCTCAGTCACATATTCACGTTTGAATTGGGTTAACAAAGTTATCGAAGGGCGATTTTAACAGCTCAATTACCCAGCCATATGACAGCGTCGATTTGCAAAATCCACGGGAATACCCGAAGCTAAAACCTTCGGCTCGAATGCAAGATGGGATCTGAAACCAGTTCAGCATGCCAGACTAACACTAACTAAGTGTGTCCTCGCAAAGGAATAAGGAGCGAACATGAGTGAAGTTCAAGCACAGTTTTATGGTGGCCCTAAGGAATGCCCTATTGAAAATGGCCGCATTCAAGTTCAACGAATTTCCCCAAAAATCAGTGATGTCGGCGGCATTCCCGTCGCACGGGCTATCCCACAAAAAGAGCGTCGTCTTATCGGCCCTTGGTGTTTCCTCGACCATATTGGCCCCGTTACCGACGGCCCTGAGTTAAACGTTGGCCAGCATCCGCACATTGGGCTGCAAACTTTTACTTGGATGCTCGAAGGCGAAATCATGCACAAGGACAGTCTCGGCAGCGCCCAAGTGATCCGCCCTAAACAAGTTAACTTGATGACCGCCGGACACGGTATCGCCCACACCGAAGAATCCGTCGCAGGCCATAGCACTATGCACGCGGCGCAGCTGTGGATTGCCCTGCCGCTTGAGCATAAAGACACAACTCCGAGATTCGATCACTATCCCGAACTCCCGACGTGGCACGATGCGGGCGTTGATTTCACCCTACTGATTGGCAGTTGGCAGCATCAACAGGCGCCCACATTGCACTTCTCGCCGATAGTGGCGATGGATTTATTTGCCGCCGAAAACACTGAGCTCACCCTGACTCTCGACCCGAGTTTTGAATATGCCCTCATGCCACTCGAAGGCTTTTTCCGTATCGATGACCAAAGCTTCAACAATAACGACCTCGCCTATCTGGGGATGTTACGCGAAAGCGTCACGGTCGAACTCGACGCGGGTTGCCGCATATTGCTAATCGGCGGCGCGCCACTGGCCGACCCTGTCAGTATTTGGTGGAACTTTGTCGGCCACAGCAAAGACGAAATTGCTAAGGCTCAAGCCGATTGGGAAGCCAAATCTCCACGCTTTGATACTGTGCCCGGCTATGACGGCAAGCGCTTAGTGCCACCGCCGATACCTTGGTGATCTTTAGGCAGATAAATCGATGGGCAAATACTTGATAGCTAGCCCATTAGCGTCAATCCGATAACGACCCACGCCTAGAATGGCTTACCCCATGAGTCTATGGGGTAAGCCTGATTATTAGCTCGCAGCTTGATATGAGTGCGCGAGAACAGCCCGAGCAAACTGCACGCTAAGCCACTCACAGGGCTATAAATTTTACGGATTTTTTACGCGCTATCTTAAAATGGCTTTGCTAGAGTACAGACACTTTCTTTATAAGCGTCTTTCTATCCATGACTTCATCCATAGCGGCTCCCATGACTCAATACTGGCGTTCGCACCCAACATTTTTTACCGGCATAGTGCTGGTGATAGCGATTTTTAGCAGTGCTTTTATCGATTATTTTGCTGGCTCCACCATAGCCGTGCTGCTGATCTTACAATTGGCCGTGGTCGCTGTGGCCCTGCAATGCAACGCTAACTTTGCCTACTTTGCAGCTGTGTTTGAGGCGACCAGCTTTAATTTTCTGTTTACCACGCCGCGCTATTCACTACAGATGTTCAATCTTGAGGACATCCTCAATCTAACTGTGTTTCTACTTGTCGCTCTGACCACCAGCAAATTGGCCGAACTTTATCGCCGCCAGCAAGCAGCACTCGAACAAGCTCAGTTACGCAACAGCATCTTATTGTCGGTTTCCCATGACTTACGCACCCCGCTCTCGACCATAATAGGCACCCTGACGACCCTGAAGGAATACATGCCTAAGCTCAGTGCGTCGCAAAAGACTGAGCTTATCGATAGCGCGGCCGCCGAGAGTCATCGTCTGCATCAATATATCGAAAACCTGTTACAGGCCACTAAGTTACAACACGGCGCACTCAAGTTCAGTCTGAGTGAAGACGCCATGATGAATGTGTTGCACCAAGCTATCGGCCGCTTTCCCGCCGCGCAGCCGCGAATTGTCATCGACAGCGAGGCCGAACTGCCGCCGCTGATGATCAGCAGCTCTTTGATTGAACAGGCCATTTTTAATGTGCTGGATAATGCGCTGCGCTATTCGCCCTTAGATAAACCCGTCACAGTAAAAGCTTACCAACAAGGCGATATGCTGCGGTTAGATATTCAAGATGAGGGCGTAGGCATCACCGCCGCAGAAGCGCAGGCTATTTTTGAACTCTTTTATCGTCAGCATCCCTCAACTGATGGCGGCGCAGGCCTTGGGCTTGCCGTTGCTAAGGGCATTATTACCGCCCATGGCGGCCAGATCAGCGCCGAACCTGTGGCTAAGGGCAGCCTTATTCGTATCGCTTTGCCGATTAAAAAGGGAGAGCAATAAATGGCTTACAAGGTGCTGGTTGTCGATGATGAAGCGCAAATTCACACTTTTATGCGGATATCGTTAGAAGCGGAAGGCTTTGAATACATAAGCGCCACCAGCATAGCCACGGCGCTCAAACAGTACCGCAGCCATCAACCGCACCTTATCGTGCTCGACCTGGGCCTGCCCGATGGTGATGGCATCGAGTTACTCCATGCGCTGCGCCAGCAGGATAAGACCCCAGTGCTAGTACTCACCGCCCGCGATCAGGAGGAAGAAAAAATCCGCCTACTCGAGGCAGGTGCTAACGACTACCTGAGTAAGCCCTTTGGGATCAGGGAATTAATCGTTCGCATCAAGGTGTTGGTTCGCGACCTTGTGGATACCTCAAGCGGCGCCGATATGCTGCAATTTGGCCCACTCACTCTACAAAAGAGCAGCCATCAATGCTGGCTTAACCAGCAGGAAATCGCCCTCACCAAAAAAGAATTTGCCCTACTCGTTCAGTTAATGTCCCACCCTGGGCAATTGCTGAAACAGAGCGACCTGCTGCGCAATATCTGGGGCGAAACTCACCAGGAAGATGGCCATTATCTGCGGATTTTAGTCAGCCAACTGCGCAAAAAGCTTAACGATAGTGACGAACAGCAACTGATCAAAACCGAGCCCGGCTTAGGGTATCGGCTCACCGACCTCGGCCCGCCCTAGGCCAGCTCGCCTCACTCTTTAGTTCAACCACACAAGGATATGAAATGGCACATTTTACTGTCATCGGATTAGGCCGCTTCGGCGTCGCAGTGAGCCGAGAACTGATCCACTTAGGTCATACGGTCACTGGTGTCGATAATGACCATAAAGCTGTTGAAAAATATGTAGAAGTTCTTACAGAAGCCGTAATTTGCGATTGCGCCGATGAGGCGTCACTAAGGGAACTCGATCTTGCCAGTAGTGAAGTTGTGATTGTCGCTATCGGTTTTGATATGCAATCGAGCCTGCTGTGCACACTGGCACTGAAAAATCTCGGCGTGCAAAATATTTGGGTTAAAGCCAGTAATAAGGCGCACCACACCATATTGTCTAAACTCGATGTTACTCGGATTATCCACCCTGAAGAAGATATGGGGGTCCGCGTCGCCCAGTCGCTAAACTATCCCATGGTGAATAACTTTCTCGCCATCGGCGATGGGATCTATATTGTTGAAATCCATATTAAAGCCCATTTGCATCAAGCCACTGTTGGCCAACTACTGGGGAACTTGCAAGAGAAAAACACTGATGAGCAAATCAACGTGCAACGCAGCCCTAAGGGCAAAGTCGCGCCGTTAATGGTCAAACGTGAGCAGAGCGTATTTAGCAAGATTGATAGCGATTTTACCTTGCACACAGAGGATGCCTTATTCCTTTGCGGTAGCCGTGCCGAGTTAAAACAGCTCGCGCCAAGGTTGGTGTAAGGTGGTTCAATGGCATCCTTCGCTCACCCTAGAGCACACTCCTAAAACCGGCAAAAAACTCTTTGGCGCGCCGCCCTTTATCTTAAGTGCAAGCTTTGCTCTGTTAATCCTCGTCGGCACATGTTTACTTAAACTGCCCATCGCCACTGTGTCGCCCATTACTTGGCTGCAAAGCCTGTTTACCGTCACCTCGGCGGTGACAGTAACAGGGCTTGTGGTCGTCGATACTGGAAGTGTGTTCACGCCCTTTGGCCAAGTGATAATCGCGCTGTTAATTCAATGCGGGGGTTTAGGCTTGATGACCTTTGCGATTGTCACCCTTATCGCCCTTGGCGGTAAGATTGGCTTCTTGCAGCAAACCGTCGCAAAAGAGGCGTTTAATCAAACCGATACATCGACATTAGTCTCAACCGCCAAAGCCGTATTTGTGTTTTCGCTGTTGGTTGAAGCCGTAGGCATGCTGATTTTATCAGTACATTGGAGCCATGAACTCGGCTGGCAAACCAGCTTATTCCACGGTTTTTTCTATACGATTAGCGCCTTTAATAACGCAGGTTTTGCCCTCAGTGCCGACAGCCTAATGCCCTATGTGGCCGATCCCGTGATCAACCTAACCATCACAGGATTATTTATCATTGGCGGTTTAGGATTTTCGGTGTGGATAGATCTTCGTAGGAACAAACGTTGGTCAAAACTCAGCGTTTACAGCCGCATGATGATCACCGGCACTATTGTCATCAACGCGGTCGCCGTGATTGCGATTTACTTTATTGAGTACAACAACCCCAACACCTTGGCGCCCTTAAGCGAACTTGGTAAATGGTTAGCATCATGGTTTCAAGCCGTTACACCGCGCACCGCAGGCTTTAATACCCTAGCGATTGACCAACTCGAAGACGCCAGCACCTTGCTCATACTCGTGCTGATGTTTATCGGCGGCGGCTCATTAAGTACCGCCAGCGGGATTAAGGTCGTCACCTTTATGGTGCTGATTTTGGCCACTTATGGTTATTTACGTCGCGACGAAGCCATCTATGTGTTTAAACGGGAAATCCCCAAAGATACCGTCAGCAAAGCCTTAGCGCTGACTATCATCTCTTTAGTCGTATCTTGGCTGGCCATTTTCATACTGGTATTAAGCGAGAAAGCACCGTTAATCGATATCGTTTTCGAGGCCATATCCGCACTGGGCACTGTCGGTTTGTCCCGCGGTTTAACAGGTAACTTAACTAGCCTAGGCCAAGCCATCATCATCTTTATGATGTTCATGGGACGCCTAGGCCCACTCATGCTCGCCTATTTCCTCGCGAATCCAAGAGTGAAAAAACTGCGCTACGCAGAAACCAAACTGGCGATTGGGTAAGATTGATTGATGGGTGACAAAACAAATCGACTGACCATCAGAGATTTATAATATTGAGCCAGCGGGATAATCGAGTTGACTATGGAAGCGCTGACTTATAGGCAAGCCATGGTATTTGCTCGACGACGCGCAGCAAGTCCATCCGTGGATGCTCGACCGCCCCGTCCATGGGGCGGACGGTCGTCTCACTAATCGCCATGGCTCTCCTGTTTAACATCGGTGTAGCCTGTTTGTTTTAAAGAAGATATGTGACTCGTTTTTGGACAATTCCGAGTTAGAGCTGATGTTCAAAATTGAATGCTTCGCATAAGAAAAATTTATAAAAAGCAATGTTAGAATCAACCGCAATTGCTAATGATATTTCAGTTTTTTGCTTAGATCTGTTCCATTCTGACAACTGCAACGTTGGCTATTCCAAGTCCTGTTAGAGTGTCACAGTGCACTTCCTCATCATCAGGGTCATAAAATGTCGCAACCCATTTAGCATCAGGTCTGACTGATTGCTCCAACTTCTGGAAGTAGGGTAAATCTACGTCAGCTAATGAGTGGCCGAGAACATATACTTCATCAATATTGCCGAGCTTTGCAAAGAAGTCTTCGTTGTTTTTTATGATCTGCTCTGTTCCCTTGAAAGTTGCTGAGAAATACTGATTGATAGCATCCTTGCCACGCTCGAATGAGTAGTCATATTGATCAGATTGATATTCCATCCATCGTTCTAAATCTTCATCACTCAATCCTGATGGAGGTTCGACAGGTCTTTCTTTGAAATTTTCAGGATCAACACCATGACCGAGAATTAACTCATCAACATGTTCATCGGCTTTCCCGTGAATGAATAGCACGTTCTCATCGGGGATTGCGTAGTATTGAGAAAGCGTATCTGTGTAGTTGAATGTGAGGTAAACAGCGTCTCTATCAATGTTTACTGATCGGCTGTGATCAAACTGAGGAAACTGTACAGCCAAAATGAACTCTTTGAATGCTTTATACAGATCAGTGGTTAGAAGCCCAAGTATTCGCTCCATCTCAATTTCAAGTGTGTATCGGTCTCTGTCTCTAAAGTCATCTGAAGAATAGTTTGGCATTGCATCCATGTTTGCTTCCAAAACTGAATCTTTATCAAGCAGTGACATACTCGTTTCAAATTCAGACCATAAAGGGTCTGACATTGATGTCGAGTAGTTTGGATTTAGGTCACTGAAACCGTAATGTTCGATCAGTAGCTCGTATGTTTCCCTGTAGTTGCTTTTGAGATAAAGCCCGAAAGATGTGTACCTAGTGTCAAGGCTATGATGAACATCAAAACCATTACCAATTATATATAGTTTCATGTTACTCACCGTTGATATCTAGTTCTTTGAAGCTAATGACTTCGGAGTCGTCATCAGTCAGCTCGAAATACGTATCTTGGAAGTAAAACTCTTCAATGTATGCGTTAGCTTTTAATCCATCTGTATAGGCAAGTGTTAAGTGGGCAGTGTATGTTTCTTTGTGTTTTACTGTTGACTCATTACTCAAGACTAATACATATTGCTTGTCTTCTGGATCCCAAGGTGAACGGTCGTAATCTGAGAATCGGTAATCAGCCGTAACAACCACCTCAAACTCTACTTCGTACTCAGCCCTCTCGGCATCGACATTCTGTAATTTTTTCTTCTCAACATTCACCGAGTTGATTTCTATAGAATTGATAATCTCATCGAAAGGATCTGCGTTTTCATAGTTGAACTCACCACCTTCGAGAGCTTGCAGGGCATCCGCTTTAATTTGTTCTAGGAGTTGATCGAATATTTCATCAGCAAATTTGGCGGGTTCTTCGTACGCTTTGTCGCTTCGAACAATCAAGTCAATTAGGTCATCGATGTTTTCAAGATGAATGAAGTTATCTTCTTGTTCACAGAATGATTTCATATCTCCATCGTCACTAACGATGTAGGCTGAATGTCCTCTAGCCAAGCTCACCTGTTTAATAGCTTCTAGCACAAATGCATCAGGAAACTCGTGCTTTTTTGATTCTTTGCCAAAGGGAGGGAGGTTGTTGAAGTAAGCATCAAATACAACTTGAGGATTAACAGTACTTACATCAATAGTTTCCACGTAGCCGTTTTCGACGAAATCATCAAATTTTTGACTGATAACAGCATAAATATCATCACCTTTAACCTTGGTGAAGATACCATGACAATCAAGGTCGGGGGTGTTTCTTAGGAACATCGCATCTTTTTGCATCTTCTTTATCATAGAAGCTGCTTCTTCAGATTTGCGTTTGAGATGGGCGTCGATCTCTTTCCTTGTCACATCAGTAATGAGCAAGTGGATTTTCTCATCTTCAATTAGTTCTTGAAGACGACCAAGAGCGTGTTGTCCAAATTGATAGTTTTTATTTTCAAAAGCGTTTGTATCGATAAACACTAGCCTTGTCTGTAATTCCATAATCAATACCTTGAACACATGGTGTAAATTGTCATCAAATAAATTGATAAAATAATCGAGTGGTTAACCAACTAATGGCATATTGATTCATTACAAAAATTCGGGCAAGTAATGAGTTAGCGAGGTGTGATGAGAAATAACTACAAATGATTTTGGGGCAAAAGCTTTTAGCCAGATAAACAGTTCAATGGTCGTAAAGATTGGCATTGTGGCAACTGTGACCGTTGGCGGCATGGATGCCGCCGTCGAGCCCTCAGGGATGAGTTTAT
Source organism: Shewanella sp. 1180_01 (assembly GCF_052850535.1). NCBI lineage: Bacteria > Pseudomonadati > Pseudomonadota > Gammaproteobacteria > Alteromonadales > Shewanellaceae > Shewanella > Shewanella sp. 1180_01. The sequence continues at coordinate 23,507 of NZ_VXCT01000010.1, read as the reverse complement.
GGCGTGTCACAGGGGAAACAATGACAATTCATCCTGTACACCTGACGACAAACTTATCTAGTTTTGGGGTAATATCTTTTAGCCAGATGAACAGTTCAGTGGTCGTTAAGATTGCCACTGTTGCAACAGTGATCGCAACATTCGATTCTTGTAATCAAGAGCCATATACAGCAGATGCCGCTGTCGAGCCTATAGGGCTACTTCTTGTGAAATAAAAGGGCGGCGTGTCACTGGGGAAGCAGTGGCAATACATATAACGCAATATACGATTCAGCCGTCTTGCTGATTTAGCTAGAAGATTGGCTTTGATGAGTTCAAACAGTCAGGGTTTTAAACTCATTACTCTTGCAAGTTAGAGACTAAATGTGCAGTGACAATAGTGTTTGCCCGTAAGAGCAAAATGAGACAATAAAGTTTGCCCGTAAGTGTACTAGCAAAATAACGTTTGATCGGTTTCAAACTCACTTATTGACAAAAAATACGTTATATTTAATGTACTTAAGATGAGTAATGGCATTAGCATAGTTTACACTGACCACGCATATTCTTTGCTGATATCCACTAACGCAGGCTTGCCATGGGTTCACTCTCCGACACGCAGCAAGTCCCTCCCTGAATGCTCGACCGCCCCGGTCGAATCGCTAATCACCAGACCCACCTGTTTAACATCGGTGTAGCCTGTTTGTTTTAAAGTAGATATGTGACCATTTTTTGGACAAAAGTGCGTTAGGACTTTTACTCTAATCAGTTGTTTTCGGATTAAGATTTCTATGGGTCAACGCTCAAAATGTAGCGAATCCGACTGATTTGGTTTGCCTAAATCCTCTATGAACTGAATCAAATCTTTAGCAGAATGAGCCAATCCTAGCTCGATGATTCTATAAATACTCTCTTTAAATTGTTCACCATTATCTTCTACGTCCATAAAAGAGTGGACTTCTATAGATGACTCATGATTACTGAATAACATACCTACTAGCGCGCCGTTTTCTTCGCTTTGTGATGGTCAACGACCAATTTGAAGCTAGCCTTGAAGGCGTGCCCCAAGGCGGCCCACTCTCGCCATTACTCTCTAACATTATGTTGGACAGTCTGGATAAAGAGCTGGAAAGCCGAGGGCACAAATTCGCCCGCTACGCGGACGATTTTAACATTTTGGTAAAGTCTCAACGCGCAGGCGAACGAGTACTCAAGAGCATTACTCAATACCTTGCCACTAAGTTAAAACTGGTCGTTAATGAACAGAAAAGCCAAGTGGTTAAGGTTGCTCAAAGCAAGTTTCTTGGGTTTACATTTAACCGAGGAAAGATCCAGTGGCATGCTAAAACATTACACCTTTTCAAACAAAAGATGAGACGACTAACAAACCGAAATTGGGGCGTGAGCATGAGTTATCAGCTGTTTAAAATGCGTCAATACATGCAAGGCTGGATCAATTACTTTGGCATCGCTAATGCTTATCAAGGGTGTGTCGATTTAGACCACTGGATCCGACGTCGTGTTCGTATGTGCTACTGGCGTCAATGGCGGAAACCACGGACCAAGGTACAAAACTTACTTAAACGTGGCGTCAAGATCCAAGCCGCTGTTGCTTGTGGTATCACAAGTAAAGGCCCTTGGCGTAGTTCGAAGACACCAGGAATACAGCAAGCGCTGAGTAATGAGTATCTGAAGAAAGCAGGATTATATTCACTAAGAGATGGATGGATCGCAGTTCATTATCCTAACCAGAAAGTCTAGGTTAGGTCGTTCTAAATGAACCGCCCTGTGCGGAGCCGCATGCAGGGTGGTGTGGGGGCTGGAGGTTAGATACCTCCGGCTACCCGATTATCTTAATGATTTTCGACCAAACCTATCATAATCGTGAACTATAGCTTCAAAGAGCTTAGACTCAAGTACCTTATCCGGATTATCAATCACATACTTTTCAATTTTAGCCAACTGATCTGCAGGAATTTGTTCGTATAGTTCAGATAACTTGTTTGCTGCATCCATGATATAGCTGTCAAAGCCATCAGGAAATACATATCCTCGAGGGGACATAGTCCCACCACTAATGGCAACCCGACTAGATCTCATTTCTCTTGATTGTTTACACTTAACAACACCAAGAACGATAAATGACGGAAGCTTCGTGTAAATATAAGTGCCTTGCGAGTTACCCACAATATCCATGGCAGTCGCACGAAGGAAGTATCTGTTTATGTTGGTTGGTAGGTTATCAAATGAAGTCGATGCTATAACATCGAGAGGATAAATATGCTGTTCAAATTCATAGAGATTAGAGGCTTTCCCCAGTAGAAAATCAGAGAGCCCCTTTTCCGCAGCTGCTAGCATATCTAAATACTCTTGAGAGTGGGTTTTCTCGCTATTTTTGCTCCGAACATACGTTAAAGTACGCCAAGACAATGAAGCTGAAAACTTAGCTAACCAATTACCATAAGAGGTCGTCAAACTAGAATCTTCGATATATGGGTAGAATATTTTCAGAGAAAATGAACGCTCCCATGTAGAAAACAAATCTTCGCACGAACCGCATAGCCAGTGTTCTTTGGCAAGATCTTGACGTCGTTTACTAACCTGATTCCCTTCTCTCAGATATCCGGTAATCGCTGTTTTCTTTAGCCATTTACCAATGAACTTGGGAATGAAATGGCTTAATTCAAGCTCAGCTTCTTTTTTGCACAGTTTACAAACGCCATGCATAAATACTTACCTCCCTTAAGATAACGAGCCTGTAGAATTTCTATTTTTAGAAATTTAGCCATTTTTTAGGCCTCCTGTATCGCTTTCTAAGCGATTATCTCGCACTAAGCAATGCATTTGAGCCCCCTAAAATCAGCTAAAAATTTGACCAAATGAGTAATTCTACAGCCTCAACGCCGCGTTAAGTGGTGAGCAACGCTACCACCCTACCTAAACCATTGTGACATAAACACTTAAAATGAAGTAAGCCGAAAACGCCATGCGTTGGGAATCCGTCTTAAACGCTTTGTGTACGCCCAGCATGGGCATGAACTAATGAGGTGAAAGTCCTCTATAGGAAGGTCACCGTTTAAATAACATACTGTTATTAAACGTTAACTACTAGCGAATGGCAAGGGCTTAATCGCAAGGTTTGGTCTGGAGGAAGCCGCTAGCAAATTTGCGAGCTGATGAACAAGAACATCATATGAGGCGTAGGCTAGAGGTGAGTTAGCAGGGCCTCCCCCACGAAGTAAGGGGACAAGACGACGAAACCACGTGATCTAATGGCCACCGTAAATGATGCAGCAGTGCAAAGAAAGTTCATGCTCTTATCTGGGGAGATCTGTTTAACACGCGATCGGTCATTAACCAGTGAGGCTCTGGTTTACAAGTGCCTTGGCTTTTCAACTTCATCGACTGAAAAGAGCGAACCAGATGAAAACCGATAGCGCATGACGGGGTAACTTGGCATGTGATTAAGCAGAAGTCAGCAGACGGCATACGACTGCATGGATGCAGGAGGTAGAGCAACGCAGGAGCAGTTGCCGAGTAGCCCAATGCCCATCGTAATGGTTGGGACATGGTGAAGGCCTGAACATTTAGAAGAAGGAGGAGTCTTGTCAAACTTGTCGATACCCACTACGTCGCCAGACGATTACTATCGGCAGCGTATTGATATGCAACCGGCCTTCAACAGCGATTTATTCCAACAACTGCTCGAACCTGAAAATCTACACCGAGCTTGGCGTCAAGTTAAAGCCAATAAAGGCGCGGCTGGCATCGATGGCATGACCATCGAAGCCTTCCCGCACTGGATGCAACAAGGCGGCTGGCAACAGTGTAAATCTCAATTAGAGCTAAGTGAATACCAACCCTCAGCGGTCAGGCGCGTGGAGATCGACAAACCCGATGGCGGTAAACGCAAATTGGGGATCCCTAACGTCATTGACCGTGTGATACAGCAAGCCATTGCTCAAATACTCACGCCACTGTTTGATCCATTCTTCTCGACTAACAGCTTTGGCTTTAGGCCGAACAGAAATGCCAAACAAGCGGTACTGCAAGTAAGGGATATCATCAAACAGAAACGCAAATTTGCCGTCGACGTTGATCTGTCTAAGTTCTTTGACCGAGTTAATCATGATCTCTTGATGACTCAACTCAGGAGCAAGGTGCAAGATAAGCGTCTGTTGGCGCTTATTGGTAAATACCTTCGAGCTGGTGTGATGGTCAATAGCCAATTTGAAGCAAGCTTTGAAGGCGTGCCTCAAGGCGGTCCTCTCTCGCCATTACTCTCTAACATTATGTTGGATAGTCTGGATAAAGAGCTGGAAAGCCGAGGGCATAAATTCGCCCGCTACGCGGACGATTTTATCATTTTGGTAAAGTCTATTCGAGCGGGAGAACGGGTACTCAAGAGCATTACTCAATACCTTGCCACTAAACTAAAACTGGTTGTTAATGAACAGAAAAGCCAAGTGGTTAAGGTAGGTCAAAGTAAGTTCCTAGGTTTCACATTTAACCGAGGAAAGATCCAGTGGCATGCTAAAACATTACACATTTTCAAACAAAAGATGAGACGGCTGACGAACCGAAATTGGGGCGTGAGTATGGGATATCAATTGTTTAAAGTGCGTCAATACATGCAAGGCTGGATCAATTACTTTGGCATCGCTAACGCATATCAAGGGTGTGTCGATTTAGACCATTGGATCCGACGTCGTATTCGTATGTGCTATTGGCGTCAGTGGCGAAAACCACGGACTAAGGTACAAAACTTACTAAAACGTGGCGTCAGGATCCAAGCCGCTGTTGCTTGTGGTATCACAAGTAAAGGCCCTTGGCGTAGTTCGAAGACACCAGGAATACAGCAAGCGCTGAGTAATGAGTATCTGAAGAAAGCAGGATTATATTCACTAAGAGATGGATGGATCGCAGTTCATTATCCTAACCAGAAAGTTTAGTTAGGGGTTCTAAATGAACCGCCCTGTGCGGAGCCACATGCAGGGTGGTGTGGGGGCTGGAGGTTAGATACCTCCGGCTACCCGATTACACGTATTTTAAGCTTTAGATTACGGTGTTGTTGCAAAATCAGGAGTAATAAATTCTCCATCAACGTCAAACATCTTCTCATCAACAACAGTTATGACTCGTTTATTTTGTAAAAGGGTTAAAACTTCTTTCACATAATCTTTTGTTTCATCAATTATTATTTTACCTGAGTCATCAAATTTAATTTTCCAATTCCCAGCGGCTTCCGACTTTATTTTTAACTTAGCTAACCAAATATCATCTGCGAAATGTCCTTTTTCATGTACGGATGCCAATTGGCGCATTAAATATTTATCATTACCTATAACTCTTGTTAGCGGCTCTTTAGCTACTTCTAACATCGCAGAGCTAGCGCATAATGCGGTAATCGCTTCAACTTTTTTCTCTTTCAACCGTTCGTGAAAGTTCATTGCTGTTTCAAATTGTTTAATATCAGCGATGAAAATGTCATCACCGTATTGTAAGAAATCAATGTATGGAGTTATTTGAAAGCGAGGATCTTCTTTAATCTTAACAATCAGTTCATTATTAAAAGTATTAAAACCAAAAAACTTACCTGATGTTTTATTTGCTGACCATGCTCCACTTATATACCTAAATGCAAAGATACTTTGTTCTGGCTCACCAAATGTAAGTTGTATTACGTAGGAGTTAAAACTATTAAGCTCAGATTTTTCTGTTACAAAGTCTATTTGCCCTGTCGTTACTAAAGCTTCCATTTGAGAAAAATCTGTAGCTGATTTCTCTACATAAAAGAATCGATTATCTTGAGTTGTATTAATAGACTTCAATTCACAGATATGCTCATTTCCATCAATACACTCAGTAACATAATTTTTAAATAAGGGCTTGTCATCACTGTGTACATTTAATCTTTTCACTTCCACAAAGCGCTTTTCTTTATTTGAAGTACTAATTTTAGTGACATATAAATTAACTACAGCATCATCCAACCCAAGATTTTTTAATGCTTGTAACTTGTGGTTAAGGGATGCTTGATCAAGTTGTATTTGAGCTTCAACTAAAGCTACCTGCTGTGTCTGTGTACTTGGCATATTTATTATTAATCCTTTGGTTTAAGCTCAGGAAACACAAAGTGAATTCCTACAGTTTCTTTTAATTCTATTTTTATGTCGGATTTTTCTAACTTACCCCAACATAGTACGATTTTTTGACTGTAATTTTCTCTGCCAACTTCTTTATATTTAATGTTGTACAATCTAATTCCCATAAGTAAAAACATAGGATTTAGCAAAGAAATTTGCTCTTTATGTACAAATGAAAATATGAACATGAGAAATATCAATAGCGATGAAATTGACTGCCAACTATTATAATCGAATGCAAATAAGCCAATTAAAAAGGGAAGGGTATAATTCAACATATCACCCCGAACCTGATCTGCACCTTCAACTTTTATTGCATGCCCGCCTTCTTGATGAGTTAGGAGTTTCCTCATCAACGGTCCGATAATTAATGTAGAAAAAGATGATAATGTTAGTAATGTTAATGCCCAAAAGCTAACATTTACCGACCATGAATCTAGTCCGAATTGTATTCCAACGGTAGATTCATCAACATCTCTAATAAATAAGATCAGGAACAAAGGATAATATGACGACATAAAAACAATTGCTTCTAACCACAATGCCGGTGCCGTCTCCTTTGGTTTATGTTTAATCATTAATATCCCTATTCTAAAAATATGAAACTATGCGAAATATGACATACGTGTAACGTCTTAGTATTTATGCCTTGTGCCGTTTGCAAGGCATAAATCGCGTGTTGGACTTGGCCGCTGCCACGCCCAACGTAAATTGGTATGCTTTATGCTATAGGAATTTGCTTTTCCGGGGTAGTCATTTTTTATACTAGTTGGCAGGTAATCACTTGATATCGTGTTAACTTTATCACCTTATGGCACTCACTTTAGCCTGTCCCATCACCCACAATTATCGGGTTTACCGCTCAACATGGTTTTGCACACATACCGCATCCCCTCATCAGCATTGAGCCAATAAGGCTTCACATTAATCCATGCTACAACCACTCAAGCCATGTCGCTACCTTTGCGGTTATCCTGACAATCGCCGCTGCGAGTGGTGCCTTTGGATCATCGTCAGCAACTGCGGTTCGATAATACCGTTGAACTGCAAATACCCTTGCTGACATTGCGGACACAGCCACTGACAATCAACCTCTACTGGCGCCAGTACTCGCTTAGTGGCTGTCGAGGGTAGCTGGGTTCTGTCGCAAACTGAGATCTCGCCGCTATAATTTGAGGGCGCAAGATCTCTCAGATACAATCAGGCCGCCAAAGAATAAAATTGTTCCCATGGCGTCATCATTTCAGTCGTGTTCATTTGCCCTTGCTTAATCATGGACCAAAGCTCAACACCCGCCAAGGTCGATTCAGCCCCTTCCCAAGACTTCCAGCCCAAACATTGATGCATTTTGCCTTTCACTTTTCGGTGACTTTGCTCGACAATATTATTCAAATATTTAACGGCCAACACCTCAATCATAAACAGCATACGCCCAGACAACCAAAGACGAATATTGATAGTATCCAATGCTGCAGCATTCGCACCACTTTTATCAATAACCACCTTTTCAGGTACGCCGTGCTGGTTGATGGCTTTATTGAAAAATTCCCGTGCTGCTGGTTCATCGCGGGTTTCACTCAAATAAAAATCAATCACAGCACCAAATTTATCCACGGCTCGATAATAGTAAACCCACCGGCCTTTCACTTTTATGTAGGTTTCATCCATTCGCCAAGAGCCGGATACTCGACGCTTTTTCTTCCTAAATATGGCTTCTAGTTGCGGCGCATATTTGATAACCCACCGGTTCAGGGTTGAGTGGTCAAAATGGATATTTCGCTCAGCGAACATCTCTTCAATTTCACGGTAACTGAGTTTGTAGGCCAGATAGTAGCGAAGGGCCTGCATGATGATATCCGATGGATAATGTCGCCCAGATAAGTTAAGTGTCATGCCGTGGATGCTCCAAATTAATGCCTGAGCATCATCAACACTTCAGTTCATTTCGTCAACTTTGCGACAGAACCCATTAAAAATGAAATCGACTGGCGTCGTGCCATTGAAGGGGGAATTATGGTTAACCATGTTCATAAACCCATAGACATTTTCTAGGTTAGTGAATAACTCACGTAAACTAGCGTGAATATTCAATATATAGTTAACTCTTTCAACTTGTTCCTGGCTAAAACTTACTTGTTCAAAATCAAGATAACTAAAGTTCTCAGGTAACTTAAGCAAGGTTTTAGCTTGCTGCGGATCGCAGCTCCATTTCTCCAATATTTTCAGTGCATCTCTAATTCCAGCACTAACAGTTCTTGGTTCATTACTATCAACTTCTAGCATTTAGCCCCCTCAGCTTTCACCTAGCAACTTATTTAAGTCTAATAAATCGTTTCCTCTGCCTAAACAGGTGTTATGCAATCGGTTCTGTCGCAAACTGAGATCTCGCCGCTATAATTTGAGGGCGCAAGATCTCTCAGATACAATCAGGCCGCCAAAGAATAAAATTGTTCCCATGGCGTCATCATTTCAGTCGTGTTCATTTGCCCTTGCTTAATCATGGACCAAAGCTCAACACCCGCCAAGGTCGATTCAGCCCCTTCCCAAGACTTCCAGCCCAAACATTGATGCATTTTGCCTTTCACTTTTCGGTGACTTTGCTCGACAATATTATTCAAATATTTAACGGCCAACACCTCAATCATAAACAGCATATGCCCAGACAACCAAAGACGAATATTGATAGTATCCAATGCTGCAGCATTCGCACCACTTTTATCAATAACCACCTTTTCAGGTACGCCGTGCTGGTTGATGGCTTTATTGAAAAATTCCCGTGCTGCTGGTTCATCGCGGGTTTCACTCAAATAAAAATCAATCACAGCACCAAATTTATCCACGGCTCGATAATAGTAAACCCACCGGCCTTTCACTTTTATGTAGGTTTCATCCATTCGCCAAGAGCCGGATACTCGACGCTTTTTCTTCCTAAATATGGCTTCTAGTTGCGGCGCATATTTGATAACCCACCGGTTCAGGGTTGAGTGGTCAAAATGGATATTTCGCTCAGCGAACATCTCTTCAATTTCACGGTAACTGAGTTTGTAGGCCAGATAGTAGCGAAGGGCCTGCATGATGATATCCGATGGATAATGTCGCCCAGATAAGTTAAGTGTCATGCCGTGGATGCTCCAAATTAATGCCTGAGCATCATCAACACTTCAGTTCATTTCGTCAACTTTGCGACAGAACCGTAAAACCACCTAATTTTTACTTTTAACGCCCTTCTCTGCCACATTGTTTTTTATTAAAAGTCATATTAATTAAGTGGTTATTCGGATAAAGTAAGGCTGCCGAAAGATATTGTTACGATCTTTTGGGCGAGAGGATATTGGCTTGGTCAAATTTGTGGAGGAATTGTATGGCAGGAAGTGAAGCACAGTCTGGCTTTTACTATCAGAACCTTGTGGCAGCGTTATATATTCTAGAGTTAATTGAGATCGACTCTAATATTTCGAGTGTAACTTTAGAGAACCCTGGCAGAGCTCCACATATTGACGACATCATAATAGATACAGAGAAAGGCTCCCGTTTTATTCAAGTCAAGTGGTCTAAAGAACAAGAAAGTTCATTTACTTTAGCTAACCTAATTGCTGCTGAAGAGGGAAAAGGATCTTTATGGGAGAAGTTAGCACGTGGATATCAGCAGATTTGTGCTGAGCAAGGTGAAAAAATTGTTGAGTTATTGTCTACTCGAAGAGAAGGTAGCCAAAAACAACCTCAACGAGGGTTTGAGTATAGTTTAAAGCAATTCATTACAGAATTTCATGAACCATACATATCAAATTTATCAGATATAAGGTTAGATTCTGTCAGTTCCCATCAAAAATACAGTGCTACTCTTTTAAAGCTGAAGGAAGCTTCGGGAATTACAGATGATGAAGTATTTTCTGCATTTTTGAAATCCTTACGTTTTAAACTTGGGGAAGATGACATTGATACAGTTACCGAACGTGTAAAAGCCAAGATTCACCGACTTGGAATCGAACAACAACAATTTGGGAATTTATTAGATTGTTGCGTAAGGTGGTCAATTAACAGCAAGCAGGTGACAGCTTCTCTTGTATTGCGAGAGTTAGGCTTAGAGGATCGCTTTGCTGAAAAGCTAAATCATCGGTTTCCTGTAGATAATGGTCTTTGGGTGCCCACTCCTGACCTTTTTGCCGCATTAGATGAGTCCTTGGGGACTCTAAGCTCGGGTTTTGTTGTAGTCATTGGCGAGCCAGGGGCTGGAAAATCAACAACACTAACCAAGTACCTACAGGAAAATTCAAATATCAAGTTTGGTTACTATTGTTTTATTCCTGATGATAAAACATTAGGGAATGATCGATTACAGGAAGACGCGTTTGTGCAGTCTGTCTGTTCTGGACTTAGAGCTGCATTTCCTGACTTTAACTTCTCTAAACCGTATTCAAATGCCTCAGTTCAATTACTGAACTCATGGTTAAAAGAGCTATCAAGTAGCAATGAGAAGGTCATTTTTCTTGTTGATGGTATTGATCATGTAGATCGAAAATCTCGCCAGTCATTGCTGTCAAAGCCTTTAACGAGTGTTTTGGATGGGCAAGTACCAGATAATGTCTTAATTTTGCTTACAACTAGAGATGAGAGTGCTCTACCACCTAGTATCAATATTCATTTAAAACAGCAACCTTGCAGACGCATAGAAGTAAAAAGGTTTACCCGCGAGCAAGTTTCTAAGTTTATGGATCTTAGAGGAGTGATTCACAACGATAAGCTATTGAGTCAAATTTGTACGATTTCAGCGGGGGTGCCAATCTATTTAGAGTATTTGGCTAAGACACTCTTTGAGATGTCTGAAGTTGAGCGACAACAATATTTAGAGAAAGCGCCTACGCTACGTGGAGAAGAAATCGATCACTATCATGAACACATGTGGCAAGAGTGGTCGTTAGATATAAATACAAAATACCTATTAGCTATTCTGGCTGTGCGTGAAGAATATACGACAGTGGAGATGCTACAAAATTTGCTCGCTAACATTAATCATTCTTTATCTCTGGGTGAAGTGAAACAACAGTTAGGCTCCATCCGGTACGTATTGAAGGTTTCTGAAGCTAAAGGTTTTTCTATACATCATGCAAGTCTCACTGAGTTCATACTAAATCGCACCGTCGAGTTAAATACTGAGATTACTGAAGCTATTCTAAGTTGGTTTGAGAATAATCCGACTTCTGATGAGGCATGGCGTCACAGATTTCGTCATCTGCTGGAACTAAAGCGCTATAACGACTTGGTTCAAGCTTGTGATCACGATTGGGTAAACTTCGCTTGGCAGTGTCACAGACCGCTATCGGAGATACAAAATAACCTTGATTTAGCATGGTCTGCAAGTGTTGAAAGCTTAGATTTACTTTCGTTTATTCGTATTGGTTTAATGAAGCAACAAGCGGGATTGATCGAGCAAAATACAGATTTGAAATCTGTTGAAATAGCCACTGCACTGTTAGATATAGGTGAGGCGAATGTCGCTCTTAATGCAATATGGGATGGAGAACGAGCCTTGGTTTCGACAGCTGAATTTGCTGGCTTTGCTGTTGATTATGAAGCGTTAATCGGTCGTTCATTACCAGTATCAATGATCTTGCAGGTTTTTTCAGATAGAAAAGGCAATGGTTATAAAGCGGCTGTTAGTATTTTTCGTGTTCTAAGTTTGGTTAAAGAGCCAATTGAGTTAATGGACGAGATTGGGCAATTATGTTGGAAATCAGAATCGGATACTGGCTATTTTGTTGATACAGCGGATAAATTAAAAAATGAAAGGGTTAACCTTAACCTGCAGTTAAAGGTGTTAGAAAACCTTGCGCAGCATTGCTCAATAGATAAATTAATAATGTTGGATAATCATTTAGATTCTGACAATTATCTTAGCCTTCCATGTAAAGCAGCTTTATCTGTGGCTTTTGCTAAGGCTGGTTCACTACCTGATGCGGTATCTACATTAAATGGATTTAATTTTGAAAAGCTTCCAAAGAAGTTCTTTTTCTGGACTCAGCTTCAATTAGCACAGTATCACGTTCCTTTTACTAAGTTGGAAGCTATTTCTGTACCTTCGATTCCCAAAGCGATAGATAAGGAACATAAATTCAACCCTGACTTAGCTAAAGCACTATTCAAATTTAAAGGGTATCTACTCAATTGTGGCAATGATGTTACTTTACTTCGTTCACAGTGTGCAGGATTAATAGGTCCTATTGCGAACATAAATCATGCGTTGATTGCTCTGGCGGAGTTGTGGGTGAAATCTGTGGGCGAGCCTCGCTCGGCAGCTAATTTAATAGAAATAAAATCATTATGCGACCAATTATCCATAAGCGTTGGTAGTTTCGATAGGGTTAACTCATATCATAGCAACCTATATAACTATCATGCTCATGAGCTATACCAGCATCTCTGGGATTATGCTAAAGAATTTTTGGATTGTGATAGCCAACTGGAGCTTGCAAGCCACTGGTTGAGTGTTGAGGATGGTTTTAGTTGTAGCCGCTTTTATATCGCGACTAGGCAGTTAGCAAGGATGCTGGCGGATAATAAGGCAAATACTGCAGAAAAAATTAAGAGAAGACTGCTAGAGGTTGTTGAAAAAGAGGCTAGGGATGATGAAGAAACAATGGTAATAACCTCTAGCCTAATTGAGTCAGCTAGAGCTTGGGGAGTATGTGATTTTAAAGATGATGCTATAAGAATATGGAGCGAAATACCTGATATTGCTTGTGGTGTCCATCATCGAAAAGACTACCAGTTCAATCAAATATTCCTAGCATTGGTATTAGCCCATGAACAAGATCCATTAGGAAGCTATGAGCGCTTAAAAGAACAGCTAGAATTAGCTTATCAGCTAAAAGATACAGGTTCTGCTAAGCAAGTGGCTATAGCGATAGAAGAGATATTAGAGCTAGTTGCACAATGGTTCCCAGCTTTGGTGTTTAAAGGGTTACGTGAAGAAGATCAATTGATATTTCGTGAGCGCGGGCTTAGAGGGACACTCTCAAAACTTGTAACTAATCCAACGTTGGACAAAAGGTTGCTGTTAGCAGTTTTAAAAACGATGTCCCGCTGGGGAAACCACAACCATTTTAACGATGAAACTGCTCCAGCAATGTTGGAGTTTTACTCTAGTTTACTAGAACAAACGGAATATAAGATAGCAGATGAAACTTATCAATTTGCTCGTCAGCTATTTTTAGTTGAAAAACAGTTACCAGAGTTACTTGGTCAGTGGGCCAAGTTAAGAAATGAAGCTCAATCTGATAATGATCTTGCTAGATGTGATGAAGAGATTTTTGGGGTAACTGACGCATCAACGAATTCTCAACAACACATTCATAGTAGGCTCGATGATTCAAAAGAAAAAATAAAAGTTGAATTAGACAAGTTAACTCCAGGGGATTTTGTCGCCCTAACAACGTGCTTGGAAATACTTGATTTAAATGAACGTAAAAAGGACATAGAAAGGCGATTAGCTAGAGACAGGAATGATTGGTTAAACGCCTTACTCAAAGTTACATCGTTGGAGTCAATACCAACTGATTTAGAACAAGAAACAGAGCTGTTTTTTAAGTCTTTTGAAAATAAGGTCCTTCAGTTATTCATTAGTAACAGTAAAGCTTCGAGAGAAGAGTTTGATGAGTTGATTGTGGAGGCGATAAATAAGTTCGCATTATTGGTTGATGTAGAGTTGAGAAGTGGGGACGCTTCCATTCTTGATGAAGTTTTTAATGTTAGCAATTGGATTGATGGTCTACATAGGCCTTTAAAGTTAGACTATTTTATTCAACGAGAGTTAGAGAGTAAACTTCCTGATTGGATTAATCAGTCGACTTTTAGTCAGCTAGATCCATGGTTAGATTTTTCTCGTGATATGCTTACATCTGATGCTCTTGCACTGGCTTTAGTTGAGTTAGCTAAACGCTATAAACTCGCGAAACCATTATTAGCTTTTGAATTACTTGAAGAGGCTAGAGATTGTATATCTAGCCAGTTTTTTGAATCTGGTGAGCTAGGTAAAGAGGTTTGTAGACTTGCAATCGAGTTAAATGTTGATAAAGGAAGTCGCTTAATCCTTGAGAGCTTTCGTTATCAATACAGCAAGTATCCTACATCGTTAATTTATAGATTAGGTAGCTTGGTTGAAGCTTTAAGTTCAACAATGAAAATTGACGGGGTTGAGCTATACAACGTATGCACATCACATAACAAGCGATTGGCTAAAGGCCTAAAGTTAAAGCCTATAGAAGAAAGCTGGCTAGTTGATGAAAAGTTGAATTTTGAGGAAGAGGCTATTGGTTATCTATTGGCAATGCTTAAGTATCCAGAGGTAGATATTCGGCTTTTGACGGTAGAGGCATTGGTGAATTTACTTAGTGTAAGGTTTGATTTAATTGAGTCTGTACATACGCATTGGCCAAACCTAACGTGTGGTCAACGTGAATATGTTATTTCAATTTTTGATTCCCTTGGGCGATTAAACCCTGAACTAGTAGATAAATGGGCCTCATGGTTGCTAGATGAAGTCGAACTAGATAATCATTACAACCAGAGAAAAGCTTTAGTGTTAGCTTATAGCCCTGATGAGTTTAGAGGCCGTGCTGCACACCCAAGGCTAAATGAGTCATTGAAATTAATAGAAGTACCTACTGTCATCTCTCTTTTACCACCTCAAGTTATTGGTGAGTCTCTTTCCAATTTACGCTGGACGCCATATTTTAGATGGTCGTTGAAAGAATTGTCAGATTGCTGTTCAGTTACTGACATGTTTTATTCACAAGCTACTAAAGTTCTAAAATCTATATATCTAGATGCCGAAGATGGGTTGGATCATGAAGCTGTAATTCATAGATCTCACAATATTAATGATAACTTTGACACAATAGAGATAGCTGCAACTTTTGATGAGTCTTGCCGTGATTCGATAAACAAAACCATAATGAAACTCATATCTTCTCATGAGATAGATATGGACAGCCTTAATAATCAAGAAGACATTTTGAGGGTTAGAGATCCATCTGACAGCTTAATAAAGCCAGTATCTCGCCCTAAAGAAATTGACTGGTTAAGTGAAGATTGTAGTGATGAAGACTTCATTAATTTTTCTGATACTGAGAAAACTATCAAAGCAGCTCTAAATGTCCAAGATGGATTTATTCGGCTGTTTGAGTACACGGAGCACAGAGCTGGTGACGAGATCGGTAGTCAATCTCAAAGGGTTTGTATTGCGCAAATAGAAATGTTTGGTCTTGAAACTGGGGACAATCTTCCCCAAGACTTGATCGCTTATGGCTTTGAACATTCAAGGATTCGTAACCGTAATGCTTACCGTTTTGAGTTGCCTTGGTGTGAAGGAGGTGCTTTACCTGGGGTTGTGCCGCTAGTTTCATCAACCTCTCGCCGTTTTAGAGGGCGGAAAACAAGGGAGCTTGCTGCTCTTTCAGGAACATGGAAAGGAGTATTCCCTAATGCTCAAAGTATGCGTAATTATTTGGGAGCAGAGATCGATGGTTCAGAGCTGTGTCGAGCAATAGAGTGGCAAGATGAATTTGCTCAAGGGAGAAGGTTGCATGAACCAAAATCAACAGGATTTTTATTAGAAGTAGATCTTAAATCATTGAAGCGGTTGGCTTCTGAACTAAAGCTGGAAATTTTTGCCAGAGTTAAGCTGTCTAGAACTATCGACAAATATAAACCTGAATGTACTATGGATTGGAGAGATACTGCGCTTTTAGTGAAGGTTTTTTAGCGTAGCCACATCTAGAGGTTTAAGGCTTTTGTCTCAATTGACATTAACATTTATTTTTCATGGATTTGTATTTTGCAGAATCATGCCCAGTGGGTCTGCACTGCAGTCGCATCAGGTGCGAGACAAGATAAGGCCTGTGATGTGATTGGATTATCAAGTAGAACCTTACAGCGTTGGCGAATAGGCGGTGACATTAGCGCTGATAAAAGGCCCAGCGCAACAAGGCCTGCGCCTGGGAATAAACTGAGTCAAGCTGAAAGGCAGGCGGTGATTGATGTGTGTAACAGTGAAGAGTTTGCCTCATTACCGCCAAGCCAAATTGTACCTATACTTGCCGACAGAGGTGAGTATATCGCTTCTGAGTCGAGTTTTTACCGTGTCTTGCATGCTGAAAACATGCTGCATCACCGAGGCAAAGCGAAGCCAAGAAATGTCCATAAAAAGCCAACCAGTTATACGGCTAAAAAAGCGAACGAAGTGTGGAGTTGGGATATTAGTTACCTGCCTACAACGGTGATAGGAAAGCACTATTATCTGTACATGATAGAAGATATTTACAGTCGAAAAATCGTCGGTTGGGAAGTTCATTACAACGAAACAGGTGAGCAAGCTGCAGCATTACTAGAGCGTACCGTCTGGTCAGAGAAATGCTTAAAGAAAGACGTTGTGTTGCACTCAGATAATGGCGCGCCCATGAAGAGCCTGACGATGCGAGCTAAGATGTACGACTTAGGTGTTGTGACCTCACGAAGTCGTCCAAGGGTAAGTAATGATAATCCGTACTCAGAATCGCTATTTAGAACGGTAAAGTATCATCCACGCTGGCCTAGTGAAGGTTTCAAATCATTAGATGAAGCGCGTAAATGGGTCAATGAATTTGTTTATTGGTACAACAACGAACATCGCCATAGCAGGATTAAGTTTGTGACACCAAACCAGCGACATGATGGTCTGGATGTTGGAATACTGGCGAAGCGAAAAGCGTTGTATCAGACAAAAAGAAAGGAACATCCAGAGCGATGGTCAAAAGAAGAGCGAAACTGGCAGCCAATAGGCGCTGTGGCGTTAAATCCAGAGCAACATAAAGAAGCGGCTTAACAATTTAGGCGACAACTGTCTTGAAAAACGCCGCTATGTCGAATAATTGAGAGGAAGAACGCTTCATCTGGGGTCTTGAGGGATTGTTATGGGGCAAACACCATGCCTTTGGTCAACTGTACTTAATAAAACCAAAAATTACTTAGCAGTCGACAGTAGAGTATTGCCGATTTATTTCGAATTTTCAGAAGGCCAGAAACACGATATTACTCACGCTCCCAATCTAGTTAAGCACTTAAAACAAGTTAACACTGTGATTGCAGATTAAGGTTATGACAGTGATGCTTTTCGTTAATTTACCGCAGCCAAAGGCGAGACGGCAGCGTTACTGGATAGGCAGCGCCATAACTCGCATATCATGCTGAGCAGCAGTGAGAGCTATCGACACAGAGGCAAGAAGGTTGCAGAGGCTATCCCTACAGTGTTAGAAACGCTGACTGACGGTAAAAAATAATTATGTGGGTGAGTCAATTTTAAACTGGCGTTGACACCCACAAGATGTACTTCCAGTATATGGCACTATCACTAGGTAATTAATGGTTCGATTCATGAAAAGAAACCGTACTGGACTTGGCCCTGCTTTAGGAGAATCATTACATAGCTTTATTTTCAGAGTGTTAAATAGGATAGGGCATTCTGATTTTTCAACTGTTTTGACCTCCGGAGGGTGGGGAAGCAAACCAAGCATCCCTCTTTCTACCTATAAGGAATTTGAAGGATTCAGTAGGCATGAACTTCTAAAAGTATTTGAGGAGAGTTATTCATGTGAGCCCATAAACGGTGTACTCAGAAGCCATTTTAGAAATTTTATCCCTAGTGATAAAAATGGGTCTAATGGACGACTTTTATTTCGAGATGTCTTTTGTCCTGAAAAAGAAAAGCACTACGCAGGTCAACCGATGATCGTGAAATATTGCATTAACTGTATATTCCGCCAAATTGAAAGAAATGGATTTGCATTTTTCACAGTAACTTGGAACGAAAATATTTGGTGCGAAATCCACTCCAAACCATTGCAAGGCTTTGGCTGGGGACTACCTTTAAACTGCGTAGTTAAGGCGGTTAAACAAGTCCTTAAAGGAGAAACGCCAAGCCACTCTCGTGAACTTACAGAACATGACGATCGTAATGTCGGCCGACCAAAACCTACACCAATAATCTTAAAATTTGCACCTTGTGCTAAAACAGCTTTGATCAACGACCTGATAGCAAAGGAATATTATCCAAACAATTATATAGAGCTAGTAGACTATGGGTTTCTTACCACGCAGGGGAGGCAGGTTCTGTCTAAATGGCGGTTCAGAGAGTATATGACATCTAACCAAAACTCGGTTATAGAAGAAGCTATTGAACAAAACTATGAAGAGATAATGGAATGTCTTATCAATAAGATGAAGCTTGTTAACGTGAAGTATATTGATGAGAAAGTTCAAAGCGATGACCGCTGGCTTTTAAAAAACAAAGACTTAATCTGTGGCAAATGTGCTATTACTCAAAATATCAGTTTTGAAGAATGCTCAGCTAGTCAGTTGATATACTTACCAGCTGGACTATGGGCTATAACTAAATTCTCCCAGTCAAAAAACAATATATGTGACAGAAATATGAAAAAGTTAAGTGAAGATCTTCCGTACTACCAAGCTCAAGCTATTGACTCCATTCTTACTCGTTTAGAGTACGAGGCTATTTTTTTATCTTGATATAGGTTCTGATACTTTATTAACGAGTTTGGAAGTTTATGCTTTTTTTTAGTTAACCAACCATGACCTCCAAGCAGCTTATCAAGTTGCGTTCTTGATAACTGATTTTGATGCTTTTCCATAATAGCGCAAATCTTAGGTATTAACATTTGGTCTCGCTGATGCCAATCGACTCTTGGCTTTGCAACCGGTCTGTGAGCTGTAGGAAGATGCTTTTCTAACCATTGTTTTTCATACGCATAAAGCCAAAAAAAAGCCGCATTACATGAAAACTTAATCTGTTGTCGAATAGCCTTTGGTTTACGCTGGATAAATCTGGTGATTTGAAGCTTATATCTTCGTCTTTTAGACTCATGTCGGCATTGTTTACGCCATTGGACTAACTCAGGTGATGTAGAGATTTGCTGCTCAACACTTCCAACAGATATACCCACTCGCTTTGCAATTGCGTTTCGATGAAAGCCCTTTCTGGCTAGGAACATAATCTTAGATTTCACATCCCCTGTTATCTGTTTAGGTTTAAGGCTAACGGGGATATTAAGCCTTAATGCGAGAGCTTTAACATAACAACGGCTTTTACCAATAAGCCGCCCCACACTTGCCATCGATTCACCTTGATGCAGTAATTTAATGCACTTGCTTTCAAGTAGCTCTGCTGGATCGGAATCATTCGGCAAAGGATCATTATGTTCTTCACAAGGCAAATGCTTAGATAGCCAGAATCCCAACAAGAGGTATTTAAATGGATGTTGAGAAACCTTACCTGAAAGCAAATACGAAACATATCTAAAGTCTGTTGATGACTCAGGTAACAGATGTTGTGACTGGTAAGCTAGGTCTTGAGTAAATTGATAGAAATCTTCAACTAATCTTTTCCTACGAAAATGCCCATTTTTAGTGACAAAACCTAATTTATCGAGCTTGGTGATTATGTCTTTCACATTGAAGCTCTGATTTTTTTTGCTTACACCTTCAAGGTAACTCGCGGTATATTTT
The DNA here is from genome assembly GCF_052850535.1 of Shewanella sp. 1180_01. Taxonomy (NCBI): domain Bacteria; kingdom Pseudomonadati; phylum Pseudomonadota; class Gammaproteobacteria; order Alteromonadales; family Shewanellaceae; genus Shewanella; species Shewanella sp. 1180_01. The sequence goes on along the minus strand of NZ_VXCT01000010.1, from coordinate 3,828 downwards.
GCCAGATCATAACTAAGTAAACTGCTTTGTTTTTGGTTTTCCACTTGAGGTAAGAAACCATGGCTCAGCTTTGACCTTTCAACTAGGGGAAGATGAACTAGCCATACTTGATGCTTATAGCAGGACTCGATACCAGGGATTTGATGAGAACGATGCCAATACGATGTACCAAACTCTTGGATATTTTCTATTGCACATTGGGGACAAAACTTTATAGATAAAGACTCTTTTTCTTTGACACTTGTTAACTGACAAGCCCTGATGGCATAAGCGGCATTACTAGACACTAACCCTGTGGAAATAGTTGATTGGTAAGATGGCAAGAAATGAATAAACAAGGGCGCAAGCGTCTGATCACTCATCAGTTCAACTGACGACTCCAGGCTAAATTTACTGAGTTGAGAAAGTCCGGCAGTCAAATAGGGGTGAATAGTTACCTTGTGATTATCGAATACAGTCGAGAGGTAATTCTCGATAGTCATGCCAGTTAAGGTGAAATGACGGACAAGACGGCTAAACAAGATTTCATTAGGAAAGGCTAGGGGAAGTATCATTCTTCCCCCCTAAATATATGATTAGTTGCTCAATGGCTAAATTTTAGACGAAATTATGTAAATTGCAGTATTTAAGGTTGTAATAATCTTTTCAAAGGCTATTAACACAGGTCATTTAACGGATCATCAAGCATTAATTTTTTTTGCCTCAAAAATCTAATGGGATCATCTAGCCCTGCGGCCTGTTGAAATATATCAGGATCTTTTATCCTATCGAGTAAATCAACTGCACCCAGTAACTCAATCAGTTTAGAGGAAAACTCTGGATGCTGTGGTTTTGTGATATCACCTGTCTTATCAACGGTTAGCACTTTTTGCGTATCAACTTTCATACAGCGACGCTGTTTTCCCGTTGGTAACACAATAGAACTTATTAACTCTTTAACTTCATTGGTTTGTCGTGATAAACCACATGCAATAGCATTTCCCGCTTCAAGGGTTGATACTGTGATTCTCTCATCGGCACTACCTATAACTAAACGCTGCGCTTCTCGATAAGTACGGCTCGCCATATCAATATTACCTACAGATAGTAGGTGAAGGGAGTCATTAAGCTCATCTGTCAATTCTGTGTATACATTAGTCCACTGGTAGTTCCAAAGCTGGGCAATGAATGTATTCCACGAGGTACTTTCCTTCGCAAGAACTGACATTGTGTGATGATACGCGCTTTCAGCTCGTCTAGCGGCTTTTAGCTCTTTAATTAAGGTCAGATCAAATGGAGGGTTAGCAACAAAGAAAAGTGGCACCCCTAATTTATTCACTAACCGATGCAAAAATCTAAGTAGATTATTTTCGCCACCGGTTCGTTTAAACTGTAAGTTTTGCATCTCGTCTATAACCAACATCCCAAGAAAGCTAGATTTAATGCACTGTTCTAACTGACGAACCAGGGCGCCAATCGTTCCTGCTGGTTTAGTCTTTTCTCTATCCAATGAAAGATCTAACGCAGCTAAAATTTCTTCACACAAATCTCTTACGCTTGAATTACTTGGACAATCGACTTTTATCCAAACAACTTGCTTTCTAAGAACTAAAGGACGGTCTTTGTATGACTCATGCTCAATTACGCTAGGAAAATAACTAAGCACTTGCTCAAGCATAGATGTTTTGCCTACACCACTTTCCCCAATTAACGTTAACCCCTCTCCTTTGGGTTGAAAGAAGCCTGTTCTAGGCTCAATGTCTGGCCTTTCATCAACCAAATAATGTAAATACTGTGCAGTGGTTGGACTTAGTGGGTTTTTCGCTGAATATCCCTTTTTAATTGCTCTTTCTATCGCTCTAAAGCAGGCTTCATAGTCTGTCAAAGGCTGCCTAAGTTCTTCAATTCTATTTAAGTACTCATCTCTTACTAAAGGGTTTGGATGCTCAGCAATATCTTCTGCATAATCAGGAAAATTGGTGAAGACGTCCATAACGGTTTCCCAGGAGCTCTTTGGGGGGAGCGCTTCAATTAAAGGATTACCTCGATGTTCCGGCAGTATTGCATCATGGTAAACTGCTTTAGTCGTTATCATGATGGATTTCCCTTTGTTCTTCTTTTTCTTCCAATTGGCAGGGAAACGACTTTACTGACGATTTCATTTGATGACAATGAATTAAGAGTTTCTTGGCTTTCTGTATGTTGTTCAAGCATATTCGTCGTTGCTTTTAATTCATCTTTGCGACGTTGGCGGACATTTTTAGTTTTTTCAGCAAACGATATTTTTTCAGCGTTCTTGCTTCGTTCTTTAGCATTTTTAGCCATCTGTTGACGATTTTGGTGATCATCAATCGATGTTACGCTTATAGGGGTTAACTCTTTTTTTGAGTCTAGCCAGTCTTGTATAAATTCAGACTCATACATCGATTTATCTTTGAACATTCGACTACGAGGCAATAAGTGACAAAGTGTAAAATCATGGTTTTTATCTAACTTTACATAAATATGGTTAGTAGTATTTTCGTCGATTCGAGCTTCTAATCGCCATTGGCCTGACGACCGAGCAACAGATGCTAGATTTCGCTCTTCAACTTCTGAGCACGAATAATACAATCCATTAAAATGTATACCGCTGCGTGTCATACTGACTGTTGTTGGAGGAAGTAAACGAGCGATAACTTCATCTGGAAGTGCAGCTTGAAGCTCATGTTTATGCTTGGCAAGATGAATTTTCCAATAATTGATAGGTGTTGGTGATAAGTCATGTTCGACTAGTAATGGACTGGAAAAAGCTAGGTCGTTAAAAATAGACCTATTATGCTCTAGAATGGTTTTTATTATTTCAGTAGTCACTTCTTTTAAAGTGTAGATAGCATCCTTTCTTGGATCACGACTACCTCTGACAATATCCCCCCCCCTCGTAGTTCCCAAAAATTCATGAATAACTTCTTTATTCAAAATATCAAAGCGTTTCTCAACCACTCCTTTACGGTCCGGTCTATAAGGGGGGGTAAACGAGAGCTTAGTCATCGGATTGAGTGCTGTCTTAGGCTGTAAGCCAATCATCTCACCATTATCGCAAACGAGTTCCTTTGGGATATGTGAGCAAGGCCATTCTGAATCATCGATATCCACACCAAACTCTTTGCAGTAGCGAGATTTAGGTAAAAAACTATTTGATAATGCTTGTCTAGCTGCACGCCAAGAAGCATGGAAGAGTGATACATGCATACCAACAATCATCCGGCTAGCTCTGTCGATAACAATGTAGATTGTTGGTCTACCTAATATATGCTGCGCCCCCAATTCAGAAACAATATGAACATCTGCGACTGTTGCATCGATCTCAAAGTGAGTTCCAGGTAAATAGCTATCCTGAATGACACTCCCTAATAAACCTCTTTTATTCCTGAGGTGATCATTCTCTGTTGTCCTGCCCTTAATGAACTCATCTTGGGTAAATTTTTTCTTTGACCAATATCTAAACTGTTTAAGCGTTGGTACAGCAGGCGGTTTACCACACGCATTAGCAATGCGCACCTCATCTGCATAACTATCTATTAACATATAGTTATAGGTTTTTGATAATGTCAAACGAGTCTGATTTAGATAGTACTTTTTAAGTGCTTTCTTAAACTTACTTTTGTCGATATCAGTGATTATGTATTTAACTGCTCTTTCTACCGCCACGGTTCTTGGTTGTTTAGGTGCGCCGAGTGGCTTGTCTGTTGGTATCCTATCCTTTCCCGAACCGCCACTTTTAGAAAATGCTGGAAGAAGAGCCATTTTCTCCTGACCGTAACGCCAATATTGCGATAAAAGTCGGGATAATGCTTTACGATCGATATC